>JACRAA010000220.1 GCA_016213595.1 Actinomycetota bacterium
GACCCGGCCCACGGCCCGCTCATCGCCGTACGCCTCAACATCCTGTCGCGCAAGACGCTCGGCGGTCTCGAGACCGACCTCGACGGTCGGTGCGTGGCCGCCGACGGCAGCCGCGTGCCCGGTCTCCACGCCGCGGGCGAGGTCGCCGGTTTCGGCGGCGGTGGCGTCCACGGCTACAACGCGCTCGAGGGCACGTTCCTCGGCGGCTGCATCTTCTCGGGCCGCGCCGTCGGGAGGGCACTCGGGCGCTGAGTGATGAGTTCTGCGCCGTGCCGCAGTCATACCTCCAGGAGCGACACCACACGACGGAGGATGGACGATGACTGCAGTGCTGAGCAGGGAGCCGAAGAGAGGAGCCGGGCGTGAGCGAGCTGGGCGCGATGGACGAGGCCGGCTTCTCGGAGCTGGCCGAGAAGCACCGGCGTGAGCTGCACGTCCACTGCTACCGGATGCTCGGGTCCTTCCAAGATGCCGAGGACGCGGTGCAGGAGACCTTCCTGCGTGCCTGGCGTCGGCGGGAGACGTTCGAGGGTCGCTCGACCCTGCGCGCCTGGCTCTACCGGATCGCGACGAACGCCTGTCTCGACCTGCTCGCCAAGCGGCGCCCCGAGCCGGCGACCGGCGGCGAGGTGCTGTGGCTGTCGCCCTATCCCGACCGGCTGCTCGACGAGCTGGCCGCCGACGATGCCGACGAGCCCGAGACCGCCGCCGTGGCGCGTGAGACCGTCGAGCTGGCCTACGTCGTCGCGGTGCAGCACCTCGCCCCCCGCCCGCGCGCCGCGCTCATCCTGCGCGACGTCGTCGGCTGGCCGGCCAAGGACGTCGCCGACCTGCTCGGCGACTCGGTGAACTCGGTCAACAGCGCGCTCCAGCGGGCCCGCGCCGGCATGCGTGAGCACCTGCCGGCCGAGCGCCAGGAGTGGACGGGCGGTGACGACGACGCCGACAACCGCGAGCTCGTACGCCGCTTCACCGACGCCAGCATGGCCGTCGACATCGACACGATCGCCACCATGCTCCGCGACGACGTCCGGTTCGCGATGCCGCCCGTGCAAGGCCTCACCATCGGCCGCGAAGCCGTGCTGGCCGACTGGATCGAGGGCGGCTACCCGGAGATCACCGGCCTGCGCGGCGTCCCGACGTCGGTCAACCGGCAGCCCGCGGTGGGCTACTACACGTGGCGCGAGCGGGAGTCGGCCTACGTCCCGCTGTCGCTCGACGTGCTGCGCATCAGCAACGGCTCGATCACTGAGGTCACCATCTTCGGGCCCGAGCAGTTCCCGCACCGCGGCCTCCCGGCGCAGCTCGAGGGAGGCGCCCGATGAAGCGGCTCGCGCGCACCGGCCTGCTCGCCACCGTGGCGGCCGCAGCCGCCACCGGTCTGGGTGCCGCCCTCGCCGGAGCCGCCGGCATCCACCTCGACGTCGAGGGCGGCCGGCTCCCGGCGTCGGGCATCGCGTTCGTGACCGCGGTGTTCTCGCTCGTCGGCGTCGCGCTCGCAGCCGCCCTGCTGCGGTGGGCCGCCCACCCGGCGCTGCTGTTCGTCCGGGTCGCCGTGGGCCTCACCGCGCTCTCGCTCGTCCCGCCCCTGGTCTCGGCGTCCGACGCGGCCACGACCGTCACGCTGGTCGTCCTGCACCTCGTGGCTGCCGCGATCGTGGTCCCGGTGCTCGCCCGGGCCCTGCAGGCCGGCCGTCCGGCGCGTGCCGACCGGGCACTTCCTCGCGCCCAGACGGCGTGACCGGGCAATTCCTCGCGCTACGCCGCGAGGAAGTGCCCGGTAAGCGTGATCCAGCGCGAGGAAGTGCCCGCTCAGCGCGCGGTGGGGGCGAGACCGATGGCCTCGACCAGCGCGGCCAGGTGCGCCTCGAAGAGGTCGGCAGGGTCGGTGAGGGTGTCCGGGCCGTACTGCCCGAACACCTCGAACGACAGGCAGCCGAAGAGTGCGGCCCACGCGAAGAGGCCGCGGGCGACCAGCCGGTCCGGGGCGCTCAGGCCCATCTCGCGACGGATCCGGCCCAGGTCGCGGGACAACCGCCTCGGTGAGATCGGCGCGTCGTCGAGGGTGATGGCACCGGCTCGCCAGGCGTCCTCCCAGACCTCGACGAGCCGGCCGACCAGCCGGGTGCCGGGCCCGGTCGTGGGCTCGGCCGGCGCCTCGTAGCCGGGCACGGGGCTGCCGATGCGGAGTGCGTACTTCGCCGGCTCGGCCAGTGCCCAGGCGCGGGTCGTGCGACCGATCGCCGCCAGCCGCCCCGCGAAGTCGGCGCTGTCCACCCGCTCGAGGGCGGCGTCGACCGCGTCGCCGAGCTCGTCGTAGCCGTCGACGACCAGCAGGGTCAGCAGCTCGTCGCGGCTCGCGACGTAGCGGTAGACCGCGGACGAGACCAGGCCGAGGTCGCGCGCGACCGCCCGCAGCGACAGGGCTGCCGCTCCCTCGGTCGCGCGGTGGGCGCGGCCGATGCGGACGATGTCGCGCATCGTCTGCTCGCGTGCTCGGGCCCTGGGAGTGGCGGTTTCCATGACGACATGGTGCCACACGTGCGAGCACTTGTGACGAAAGAGAGCAACGCTCTTGTTTTCTTAGGGGACGTCGTGCACGATGGACGAACCGAGAGCACTGCTCTCTCAACCCGAGGAGAACTCATGAACACCCTTCACGTCGTCACCGGAGCCGGCCCCGTCGGCTCGACCGTCGCCCTGCAGCTCGCGGACGCGGGCCACCAGGTCCGCCTGCTGACCCGGTCCGGCAGCGGCCCCGTCCACCACCTCATCGACCGCAGGCGCGTCGACGTCTCCCGCCCGGAGGTGCTCGCCGAGGCCTTCGCCGGCGCGATCGCGGTGCACCACTGCATCCACGGGTCGGCGTACGACGCCAAGGTCTGGCGCGCCGAGCTCCCGCAGGCCGAGGCAGCAGTGCTCGAGGCCGCCGGCCGCGTCGGCGCCGTCGTGGTCTTCCCGGAGAGCCTCTACTCCTACGGCCGGGTCGACGGGCCCATGACCGAGGCGACTCCGCGCACGGCGACCACCGGGAAGCTCGGCGTCCGCACCGAGCTGCTGGCCCAGCGCGACGCGTCCACCACGCCGACCGTCTCGGTCGCGGCCTCGGACTTCTACGGTCCGCTCGTGCGCACCTCCCACGCAGGTGAGCGGCTGGTGCCGACCGTGCTGGCCGGGAAGACCATGCGCGTGATCGGCAGCCTCGACCAGCCGCACTCCTTCACCTACGTCCCCGACCTCGCCGCTGCGATGATCACGGCGGCCCTACGTCCCGAGCTCTGGAACTCCTTCCTCCACGCCCCGACCACCGCGCCCGTCACCCAGCGCCGACTCGTCGAGCTGGTCGCGGAGGCCGGCGGCGTACCTGTCCCGCGCATGTCTGCGGTCCCCGTGCCGGTGCTGCGCGGGATGGGCCTGGTGCTCGGCGAGATGCGCGAGCTGGCCGAGACCGCCTACATGTTCGCCCGGCCCTTCGTCGTGGACTCCTCTGCCAGCGAGGCCCGCCTCGGGCTGGCGCCGACGCCGCTGGGCGACGGAATGGCCGCGACCGTCGCGTGGTGGCGGCAGCAGGAGCTAGCGGCGGCCTGACCGGTGTACGGACGAGTAACCCACGTCACACCAGTCCCTCGATAGCGTTCGGGCCATGTTCTCCAAGGTCCTCATCGCCAACCGGGGTGAGATCGCAGTCCGTGCCCTCCGGGCCGCCCGCGAGATCGGCTCCAAGACCGTCGCCGTCTTCCCGCACGAGGACCGGTGGTCCGAGCACAGGATGAAGGCCGAGGAGGCCTACGAGATCGGCGAGGTGGGCCACCCGGTCCGGGCCTACCTCGACCCCGACGCGATCGTCGCGGTGGCCGTGCAGTGCGGTGCCGACGCCGTCTACCCCGGCTACGGCTTCCTCTCGGAGAACCCAGCCCTGGCCGAGGCGTGCGCTGCTGCCGGGATCACCTTCATCGGCCCCAGCGCCGAGGTGCTGACGCTCACCGGCAACAAGGCCCGCGCGATCGCCGCGGCCAAGGCCGCCGGCGTACCCGTGCTCCAGTCGGTCCCGCCGTCGACCGACGTGGAGGAGCTGGTGGCCGCCGC
>JACRAA010000221.1 GCA_016213595.1 Actinomycetota bacterium
CCACGGGAGCGGGTGGCGCGCGCTCCGCGCGTCGTCGCTCGCGGAGCTAGCGCAGAGCCACGACTTCTCGTACGGGGCCAGCGGCCGCTGAGCCGCCGGGGTCAGGATCGGGCGAGCCGGCGAGCCGCGACGTAGGCGGGCTGACGTAGCGCCGTGACCCAGGCGGGGGCGGCCAGCCCGGCCGGCGCCGCTACCGGGCGGAACCGGAGTGGCTCGTCGGTGGTGGGGGTCCGGTCGAGGACGAGCTGCCCGACCGGTTTCCAGGGGCTCCGGCGGCGCACACCGTTCGCGCGCGTCGACACCGACAGGTCGTAGGCGGTGATCGAGCGGGCGTGCAGGCGAAGCGTCGCGGTCCCGCGCTGCCAGGCAAGCGGGAGTAGGGTGGAGTAGTCGCCGACGCCCCAGCGGGGCCTCGGTACGAGGAGGAAGCGAGTCCACCGGCCGGTACCGGTCGTCGAGAACAGAAGATCCGCATCCTGCCCATCGGCAGCAGCGTGCGGCACGCGGACGGCCAGGCCCATGACGTCCCAGCCGACGCGGGTCAGCGACACGGCGCGGGAGAGCCGTACCAGCACGCGTTGCTGGCCCCGGGAGTCCAGCAGCGGTACGCCCAGGGAGGCCGGCTGGGTGACGGACCAGGTCGCAGCGGTGACGGCACCGACCGTGTGCAGTGGCTTGGCCCGGCGCACCACCGCGGTGAGGCCGAGGGCCGCGCCCAGCAGGAGGCCGCCGACTCGTGCCGGCAGAAGGGGTAGGCCTCGCCTCAGGCGCGTCGCGGCATTGACCGACCCGCTCCACGGTGGTCGTCGGCCCGTTCGCGGCGAGCTGTGCATGGTCGTGAAGGTGCTCACCGGTGCTCCTGTCATCGCCTGGCGTATCCCTACGCCACGGGGGATCGCTACGCCCTGGCGTATCCCTACCCCGTGGGCGCCGCGACGAATCCGCGGACTGCGGCGTGGGGGGCGCTCATGGGCGACAAGGCACCGAGTGACGGCTGGGAGGTCAGACCTCGTTGGCCCGCACCAGGTCGATCATCGCCTGGGTGCCGCGAGCGTCCTCGAGAGTCCACGGGAACGCGACGCCGGTGCGCAGGGTCGCGACGAGGTTCTCGAACTCGAGCACGTACTGGCGCACACCCGGGTACCGCTCGACACGCGTCGTCTCGCCCTGGACCACCTGTACCTGCGCCTCGCCGACCAGCCCCGCGTTGAACGGCGCCGTCACTCGGATGAGTCCGTCGTCGCCCTGGAACGTGACCTCCTGCCGCGCGTACAGGCGGGTGGAGGTGAGCGCGCAGTAGCTGAACTCACCGGAAGGCCCGGCCATGGTCCCCGTGACCTGGGTCCACACGTCGACGCCGTGCTCCCTGCGGATCCGGGAGGTGAGCTCCACCGGCTCGGCGCGTGCAGCGAAGCGGGCTGAACCGTAGGCGTACACGCCGATGTCCGGTATCGACCCGCCACCGGTCTCCGGACGGTTCCGGATGTTGTCCACGTCCGGCAGATCGAAGCTGAACACCACGTCCACGTGCCGGAGGCTGCCGATCGTGCCCTCGTCTATCAGCGTTCGAACGCGCTGCCACTGCGGGTGGTGCACGATCATGTACGCCTCGGACGCGAACAGACCGGTCCGGTCGCGGGCAGCGATCAGGGTGTCTATCTCCGGCGCCGTCATGGCGATGGGCTTCTCCGTCAGAACGTGCTTGCCCGCCTCGAGTGCCTTGAGCGTCCACTCGACGTGCAGGTGGTTCGGCAGCGGGATGTAGACCGCCTCGATCGTGGGATCGGCCAGCATGGCGTCGTAGTCGGGGTGCACGACGATGTCGGGCGCGAAGGCCTGGAACGGCTCGGCCTTCGCCGCGGAGGACGTGGCCAGCGCTGCGAACCTGGCTCCCCGCGCCTCGTGGATCGCCCGGGCCGTCTGTGCAAGGGCGAAGCTGGAGGCGCCCATCACGCCGATGTTCACAGGTTCCATGTGTCCTCCTCGTCACGGTCATCGTAGAGACGTACGAGCTCCGGGTTGCACCAAGCGATCAGCGGCAGTCCACGCGGCTTCGGCTGCGTCGGGTGAGCGCGGCCGATGGCAGCTTCATGCGCAAGCTGGGTCACAAGGTACGGCTCGGGCAGGACGGGTCCGCGATTGCCTGTACGTCGTTGTACCTCGACGAACGGGAGTGGGACCTTCTTCTTACGCTTCCGCACCGCACGCTGTACAAGACACGTCACATCGTCGAGAGGGACGGGGCAGTGGTCGCCATCGACGCGCTGGACGACGGGACGCTGTTGGCTGAGATCGACGACGCAGATGCGGAACGAGGCCCGGTGCCGGCCTGGCTCGACGTGTTGCAGGACGTGACTCAGGACGAGGTCTGGACAGGAGCCCGTCGAGCGCGCTGACACGATCGCCGTACGGGTGCGGCCGCCGTTACTTGGCTTCGACCGTGTAGTGGATCGTCTGGGCGATGATCTTGCCGTCTTCGATGAGGTACGAGTCGACCCCGTCCCGAACCCTCACTGTGCTGTCTTCGTACGTCCACTCCAGGAGGCCGACCCGTCCTTCTGCAGCAACATGCGTGTAGTCGAATGCTCGATGCTCCGGCAGCTCGTCCGCGAGCATCCAGGCGAGCTGCCGAACACCCTCGTGGCCGCGAAAGACCCCGCGGTTGATGAGGACCACGATCTCGTCGGCGACGTTGCGCCGCAGGTCCTCCTCAAGAATCGCCTCGAACGGCCGGTCCACCCAGTCGTTGGCGATGTTGAGGTGATCGTCGAGCACCTCCCGCGCCGTTCGACCCCTCAGCTCGTCCACGGGCAGCCTCCCTCTGACTGACCGACACGCTAGAGGACGCCTCTGTGGCGATCAATGGGCCGAAGCAGTACGGACGAGAGGTCTTTTCGTGTCGCGACACGCCGGGGCAGCCGCGCGTGTCGCGGCCACTCGTGGACGGGAGCGTCGGAACGAGTCCCAGCGAGCCGGAGACGGCACGACGGAGGCGTACTGCCCGCCCCAGGCACCCCGCCCGTACACAGCCACCCGAAGGGTCAGTCGCCGCGCTCCTCGTCGAGAAGCTTGGCGAGCTCGGCGTCGAGGTCGTCGCTGCCGTGGCCGGACTCACCGTTGACGAAGCCCAGCGGGTCGTTGAGGTCGTGCGCGGTGGGCATCGTGTCGGGGTGGTGCCAGACTGCGTCCCGGCCTTCGACGCCTCGGGCCGTACG
>JACRAA010000242.1 GCA_016213595.1 Actinomycetota bacterium
CGACGTCCAGATCCTCGGCGTCGGCAGCAACGGCCACATCGGCTTCAACGAGCCGACGTCGTCGCTCGCCTCCCCCACCCGGATCAAGACCCTTACGGTGACGACCCGAGAGGACAACGCGCGCTTCTTCGAGTCGATCGACGAGGTGCCTCACCACTGCCTGACGCAGGGCCTGGGAACCATCATGCGCGCGGCGCAGGTCGTCCTCGTCGCGCAGGGCGAGCACAAGGCGGACGCTGTTGCGGCGCTCGTCGAAGGGCCTGTGACGGCCCGCTGGCCCGGTTCGGTGCTCCAGCTCCACCCGCACGCGACCGTGGTTGTCGACACCACGGCCGCGAGCAAGCTGGAGCTCCTCGACTACTACGTGCAGACGTACGCCGAGAAGCCGGCCTGGCAGCGGTTCGACGCGAGGTAGCTGCCTGAGAGGGACTCCGCGTGAGGCGGCTCAGAGGTTGACGATCAGAGGTTGATCATGTGGCCGGCGATCCCCTCGACGGCCTCCTTGATCGCCTCGGACAGGGTCGGGTGCGCATGGATGTTGCGGCCCATCTCGTCGGCCGTGAGGTCCCACAGCTGGGCAAGCGTGAACACCGGGAGCAGCTCCGTGACGTCGGGGCCGACCATGTGCGCGCCCACGATCTCGTTGTGCGTGGCGTCGGCGACGACCTTGACGAAGCCCACGGCCTCGCCGAGCCCCCACGCCTTGCCGTTCGCCGTGAACGGGAACTTGGAGACCTTGACGTCGAAGCCCTTCTCCCGTGCCTGCGCCTCCGTGTAGCCGAAGGAGCCGATCTGCGGCTGGCAGTACGTGGCGCGCGGGACCATGTCGTAGTTGATGGGCATCGTCTCCGCGCCGGCGATCGTCTCGGCAGCCACGACGCCCTGCGCCTCGGCCAGGTGCGCGAGCATGAGCTTCGCCGTGACGTCGCCGATCGCGTACAGCCCGGGCACGTTCGTGCGCATGTACTCGTCGATCGCGATGGCCCCCCGGTCCGTGAGCTGGACACCGGTGTTCTCGAGGCCGTAGCCGGCGGTGCGGGGCGCGAACCCGATCGAGAGCAGGACCTTCTCCGCCTCCAGCACGATCTCGTCGCCGCCGCCCGCAGGGGCGACCGTCACGGACACGCCGCCGTCGTTCTCGGTGATCGTCTTCACGGCATGGCTGAGCATCAGCTTCACGCCGAGCTTCTTGTACGCCTTGGCGATCTCGGCCGAGACCTCGGCGTCCTCCAGCGGCACCATGCGGTCGAGGAACTCGACGATCGTCACGTCGACGCCGTAGTTGCGCAGGACGTAGGCGAACTCCGTGCCGATCGCGCCGGCGCCGCAGATGACCATGGACGCGGGCAGGCTGTCCGAGAGGATGAGCTCCTCGTACGTGACGACCCGCTCGCTCCGCGTGACGCCCGGCAGCATCTTCGTGGTCGAGCCCGTCGCGATGATGCAGCTGTCGAACGTGAGGGTCTCCGTGCTGTCGTCCGTGGTGACGGACAGCGTGTGAGCGTCGACGAAGGTGCCCCAGCCGTTGTACTCGGTGATCCGGTTCTTCTTCATGAGGAAGTGGACACCGTTCGTCATCCGCTGCGAGACGGCACGGCTACGCGTGTACGCCTTGCCGTAGTCGAACGTGACGTCGCCCGAGATCCCGAAGGTGTCCTTCTCGTGGGTGAAGACATGGGCCAGCTCGGCGTTGCGGAGCAGTGACTTGGTGGGGATGCAGCCGACGTTGAGGCAGACGCCGCCCCACCACTGCTTCTCGACAACGGCCGCCTTCAGCCCCAGCTGAGCGGCACGGATCGCGGCCACATACCCTCCGGGACCGGCACCGAGAACGACGACGTCATAGTGAGAGCTCATGGCCGTTACCTTAGCGATTTCCACCCAGATCCCAGCCCCAGGAATGGCGCGCGACGGCCCGTGAACGGAGGGCAACCTCGACCCTGGGGGCGGAAGATATATCTCATGTGAGATATGCTCGGCCAGTGGATACCTCACTCGCGAAGGTCGGCATGCTCATTCGAGACGCGCGCAAGCAGCGTGGTCTCACCCAGACGCAGCTGGCCGAGCTCTTGAGTACGAGCCAGTCGGCGGTGCACCGGATCGAGTCCGGCAACCAGAACCTCTCGCTCGAGATGATCAACCGGATCGCCTCCGCCCTGGACAGCGAGATCATCGCGCCCGGCAAGGGCGCTGTACACGTACGGATCCAGGGGGGCCGGCGCCTGTCGGGGTCCATCGAGGTCCGCTCCTCGAAGAACGCCGCCGTCGCGATCCTCTGCGCGTCGCTGCTCAACCACGGCAGCACGACCCTGCGCGGCATCGCCCGGATCGAGGAGGTCAACCGCCTCGTCGAGGTGCTCGAGAGCATCGGCGTCGAGTGCACCTGGGTGGACAGCCGCTCCGCACTCCGGATCCGCCGTCCCGCCCGCCTGAACCTGGACGCGATGGATGCTGAGGCGGCGCGGAAGACGCGCAGCGTCATCATGTTCCTCGGCCCGCTGCTCCACGAGACCGACACCTTCCGGCTCCCGTACGCCGGCGGCTGCAACCTGGGGACACGAACGGTCGAGCCGCACCTGCAGGCGCTCCACTTGTTCGGCCTGTCCGTCACCGCCACTGAGGGCTACTACCAGTGCCACAGCGAGCACGGCCCCGCGACCACGCGCCAGATCGTCCTCACCGAGCGCGGGGACACCGTCACGGAGAACGCCCTGCTCGCGGCCGCAATGACCGACGAGCTCACGATCATCCGCAACGCCAGCCCGAACTACATGGTCCAGGACCTGTGCGCGTACCTGCTCACGCTGGGCATCGAGATCGAGGGCATCGGCACGACGACGCTGCGCATCCGCGGCCTCAAGCGCATCGACCGCGACGTCTCGTACGACATCTCGGAGGACCCGATCGAGGCGATGAGCCTCGTCACCGCCGCCGTCGTCACCAAGTCGGAGATCACCGTCACCAGGGTCCCCATCGAGTTCCTCGAGATCGAGCTGGGGGTTCTCGCCGAGATGGGGCTCGAGTTCGAGACCAGCGAGGAGTACCTGTCCCGGAACGGGCTCACGCGCCTCGTCGACCTCACCGTGAAGTCGTCCGTGCTCCACGCGCACACCGACAAGATCCACCCGATGCCGTTCCCGGGCCTCAACATCGACAACCTGCCGTTCTTCGCCATCATCGCGGCCGAGGCGGAGGGCACGACGATGATCCACGACTGGGTGTACGAGACCCGGGCCATTCACCTGCTCGAGCTCGCGAAGCTCGGAGCCGACGTCCAGCTCCTGGACCCGCACCGCCTGCTCGTCACGGGACCGACCCGCTGGCGCGGCCAGGAGGTCGTCTCCCCGCCCGCCCTGCGGCCGGCTGTCTGCCTCCTGCTCGCGGCCCTCGCGGCGCGTGGCGAGTCGGTGATCCGGGACATCTACGTGATCCAGCGCGGCTACGAGGACCTGCCCGAGCGGCTCGCACTGCTGGGCGCCGACATCGAGACGTTCCGGGAGTAGCACCCGCCGGCTAGGTCCCGTCCAGCGGCGCCTCAGCGCACCTGGCGCGTCGCGAACCGGTGCGGCGGGTCCACCATGGCGCCCTGCGCCTTGACGAGCCGGAGCTCGCGATGTCCGGACTCGGCCGTGATCTCCAGCACGGCGTAGACGACGGCAGCGGTCTTCGCCAGGGCGTCCGGGACACTGCCGAGCTCGAGGTAGCTCGCGAGGAACGCGGCCGAGGTGATGTCGCCGGAGCCGGTGAACGTCGGCGGCAGCCTCGGCGTTGACACCACCCACGCCCCCTCGCCCGTCACTGCAAGCATGCTCACCTGGTCGTCCGGCAGGTCAGAGGTCACCGCGCTCGTCACGACGACGATCCCAGGGCCCTTCGCCCGGAGCGCGTCGGCCGCGTACAGCAGCTCCTGCAGCGTGCCGGCCGGCTTCCCGGTGAGGAACTCCAGCTCGAACTGGTTGGGGGTGATGATGTCGGCCTGGGGGACGATCCGGTCCCGGTACATCTCCGGGATGCCGCCGGACACGAAGAAGCCCCGGCCCACGTCCCCCATCACCGGGTCGCAACAGTACAGCGCCTGCGGGTTCCGCTGCCGGACCAGGGCGACCGTCTCCAGGACGGCCTCGCCGATCGCCGCACTCCCCTGGTACCCGGTGAGGACGGCGTCGACCTCGCTGAGCGCGCCGCGCTCGTCCACGCCGGTGACGACGTCGCGGATGTCGTCCGCACTCAGCACCGGGCCGCGCCACGTCCCGTACGCGGTGGTGTTCGAGTAGTGCACGGTGAGCACGGGGTACACCTCCACCCCCAGCCGCATCAGCAGGAAGGCGGCGGCGGAGTTGCCGACGTGGCCGTACGCGACGGACGACTGGATGGAGAGGATGGTGGTCACCGCGGTATTCAACCACCGTGGTCGATGTGCCGCCGTGACCGCAACCCGAGACAGCTGCCCAGGTGCCGGACTGTGGTTCGAGCGCCGTACGCCTGTCCGCCGCGCCGGAGGAGCCCCGGTGGCGATCTGTGCGCCAGGAGGTCCTGGTCACGACATACTCATCACCGTGCGTGCGGCCGACTTCCCGATGTTCGCCCCCCGATGGGCCGCGTTCGCCCACCGGGGAGGTGCGGGCCATCCCGACCTTCTCGGCAAGGAGAACACGGTCACCGCGTTCCGCCATGCCGTCCGAATGGGCTACCGCTACCTCGAGCTGGACGTCCACGCGACCATCGACGAGGAGCTGGTGGTCTTCCACGACGACGACCTCCAGCGTCTCGCGGGCGGGAGAGGCGCGATCGCGGAGCGCACGTGGGCGGAGCTGTCAGCCATCCGGATCGGACGGTCGGAGTCCATCCCCACGCTCGACGAGGTCCTGGAAGCGTTCCCGAACACCCGGTTCAACATCGACATCAAGAACCCCGGTGGCGTGGCCCCCCTCGTCCGGACGATCGACCGCCATCGAGCCCACGACCGGGTCTGTGTCGCGTCGTTCTCCGTCGAAAGACTGCGCGAGTTCCGTCGGCTCATGGGGCGACGCGTGCCCACGTCCGTGTCGCCGGTCGGTGTCGCCTGGAACGCGTACGTGCCCATGCTGCCGCGGCTCCTGAACTCGCCAGGGGTGGCGCTCCAGGTCCCGCTCGCGCAGCAGGTCGGCAGGCGGAGCGTGCCGGTTCTCACGCGCCGGCTGCTCCTCCACGCGCACCTCGCCGGCAAGGTCGTCCATGTGTGGACGATCGACGACCCGACCGAGATGCACAGGCTGCTCGACATGGGTGTGGACGGCATCGTCAG
>JACRAA010000223.1 GCA_016213595.1 Actinomycetota bacterium
ATCGCTCTACACTTTGTGCGGGTCAATCTATTGACCATGTGGAGCGTTCTACAAGAGGGTCCGGGGAATGCCCTATAACGATTCAGTAACGGGAACGGGTCTCCCGCGTTCCCTGGCTGAGGGGCCTAGGGCTGCACCGATCACTGCCGGGACGACGAGAGGTCAGTTGGTGCAGCGACGCGCCGGAGTGGCCGGGCGTGTCGTGGCCTCTCGAGGGGGGACGGAGCCGAAGAGGGGCCGGGCGTTCTCGTCGAGAGGGACCTCGGCCTCGTCGAGACGGACCTCAGCCTCGTCGAGACGGACCTCAGCCTCGTCGAGACGGACCTCAGACCGGTCGAGACGGACGTCAGCGGGGAGTCAGGAGTTGTACTTCTGCTGGGTCTCGTCGAGCCCGTACCGGACTAGGCATTCGACCGCGTCCGCAGCGCGGCCCACCTCGACGGCCACGTCCTCGGCGAGCGCCTTGGGGAAGTCGGAGAGTACGAAGTCCGCCGGGTCCTGCCGGCCGGGGGGACGACCGACACCCCAACGGACGCGGTAGAAGTCCCCGGTTCCGAGGGCGCTCCGGATCGACTTCAGCCCGTTGTGGCCGTTGTCGCCGCCGCCCAGCTTGGTCCGGATGTGGCCGAAGTCGATGTCCAGCTCGTCGTGGACGACGACGAGGTGGTCGGGCGTGATCTTGTAGTGCGCGAGGAGCTTGGCGACCGGGCCCCCCGACTCGTTCATGTACGTGCGGGTCGTGGCCAGCACGGCCTTCTCGGTATCGGCCCCGATGCCGCCGACACCGTCCGCCCCGATCCGTACGTCCGCGGTGTTCGCACGCTGCAGGGGATGCGACGCGAGCGTCACACGGCCACGGCGGGCCAGCTCCGCCACGACCATCGCGCCGACGTTGTGGCGGTGGGACGCGTAAGTGGGGCCCGGATTCCCGAGCCCCACCACGAGCCATGCCATGGGCAGTGCCTACTCCTCGTCGGAGGCTGCCGGCTGCGTCTGCGGCGCGGAGGCCTCGCCGGCGCCGCCACTGGCCGCCTCGAGCTCGGCGTCGAGGGACGCCTGCGACGGGGTCGCGTGCGCGGACAGGATGAGGTCGTCGGGCTCGCCGTGGAACACCGCGCCGGTGGGCAGGGTGAGGTCCTTGGCGGCCAGGTTGTGGCCCACCTCGAGGCCGGTCACGTCGATCTCGACGTGCTCGGGGATGTGGGTGGCCTCGACCTCGAGCGTGATCGTGTTCTGGTCCATGACGACCATGACGTCGGCCGAGTGCTCGCCGACGAGGAGCAGCGGCACCTGGACCATGACCCTCTCGCCCTGGCGCACGACGACGAGGTCGACGTGCTCGATGAACCCGGTGACGGGGTCCTTCTGGACCTGCTTCGGCAGCGCGAGCTGCTTCCCGCCCTCAAGGTCGATCTCGAGCAGCACGTTCGCGACGCGCAGCGCGAGGAGAGTCTCGTGGCCCGGCAGGCTGATGTGGACGGGCTCGGTGCCATGTCCGTACAGCACGGCGGGCACCTGGTGGGCGCGGCGCAGCCGACGGGCCGCACCCTTGCCGAACTCGGAGCGCGGCGTGGCGCTCAGCGTGACCTGGTCGGCCATGGTGGTTCTCCTCAACCTCGTGTGTCAGTGCGGCCGTACGCCGCGGGGGAGCTCGTCCGAGGGAGGACCTTGTCGATCACGGGAGCCCGGAAGGAACGGGCCGCCCCTCGCCGAGGCAACCCACACAGGCTACCGGATGAGCCCGGTCGGCGGGAAACCGGTGTCGAGTCGCCAGGACGCGCGCGGGCGAGGCCTCATTCGGCTCAGGACCGGCATCTGGACTCGCAGCCGCTACCGGAAGTCCTTGTCGTGGAACTGGCCGTCCCCGTCGACCTCGGCCACTCGGGCGGCCTCCCGCTCGCGCAGCTCGACCCGTCGGATCTTGCCCGAGATCGTCTTCGGCAGCTCGCCCACGAACTCGATGATGCGGACCCGCTGGTAGGCGCTGAGCCGGTCGCGCGCGTGCTCGAAGATCGCCTTCGCCGCGTCCTGCGGGTTCGCTGCGATGTCGTGGGCCAGCATGACGAACGCCTTCGGCACGGCGAGACGTACGGGGTCGGGGCTGGGGACGATCGCGACCTCGGTCACAAAGGGATGCTCGAGCAGGATCGACTCCAGCTCGAACGGGGAGATCTTGTAGTCGGAGGCCTTGAAGACGTCGTCGGAACGGCCGACGTACGTGAGGTAGCCGTCCGCGTCGCGGGACGCGATGTCGCCCGTGTGGTAGTAGCCGTTGCGGCAGGCCTCGGCCGTCATGCCCGGATCCCCGTCGTACGAGTCCATCAGTCCGAGGATCCGCTGCGACAGGTCGAGACAGATCTCACCCTCGTCGTCGCTCGGCTCTCCCGTGACGGGGTCGAGCAGCACCACGGGATAGCCCGGCATGGGGCGCCCCAGCGAGCCGTCCTTGACGAGCTGGCCAGGCGAGTTCCCGATGCTGCAGGTCATCTCGGTCTGGCCGAACCCGTCCCGGATGGTCTGCCCCCAGGCATCCCTGACCCGGCTGATGACCTCCGGGTTCAGCGGCTCGCCCGCGCCGACGAGCTCGCGCGGCGGCTTCCGGAGCTGGGTGAGGTCGGCCTGGATGAGCATGCGCCACACCGTGGGAGGGGCGCAGAAGCTCGTCACGTCGTTGGCGTCCATGACCTGCATCAGCGCTGAGGCGTCGAAGCGCTCGTAGTTGACGACGAACACGGTGGCCTGCGCGAGGAAGGGGGAGAAGAAGTTGCTCCAGGCGTGCTTGCCCCAGCCCGCGGAGGAGATGTTGAGGTGGACGTCACCCGGACGGACCCCCAACCACCACATCGTCGACAGGTGACCGACGGGGTACGAGACGTGGGTGTGCCGGACGAGCTTGGGCCGGGACGTGGTGCCGGACGTGAAGTACAGCAGGCTCAGGTCGGAGGCCTTCGTGGGGGCGCTTGGCCGGTACGCGGTCGGCGCCTTCTCCGACTCCGCGAACGAGAGCCATCCGGCGACCGGCTCCCCGACCCCGATGCGCAGGATCGACCTCGGAAGCTCGTCGACCCGGGCCCGCAGCGCGGAGGGGGCGACAACCGCCTTCGCGTGGCCGCGCTCGACCCGGAACCCGAGGTCGGCGGCGCTCAGCAGCGTCGAGGTGGGGACCGCGACGGCGCGGATCTTGAGCAGCGCGAGCAGCAGCTCCCACAGCTCGATGGTGTTGTTGAGCATGACGATGACGCGGTCACCCGCGCAGAGGCCGATGCTGCGCAGCCAGCGAGCGACCTGGTCCGACCGCGCGGACAGCTGTGCGTACGTCCAGGAGGACGCCACCTGGTCCGCCGAGACGATCGTCACTGCGTTCCGGCCCGGATGCTCCCCCGCGACGACGTCGAACCACTCGGTCGCGAAGTTGAACTCCTCGAGCTCGGGCCAGCGGAAGCCGGCAACGGCGCCCTCGTAGTCCACCGAGTGCGCCATGAGGAAGTCCCGCGCCTCACGGACGGCGGCGGTCGCAGCCGTCGGCGGTCGAGGTGTGAAGGTCATGGGCGAACTCCTTGCCACGTCCGTAAGCTACGGTCTCGTAGCCTAGACCTGGCCCTGAGGACGGAAGAGGCCGACGTGGGCTCATCAGGCGACGGGCCGGGGGCCGAGTTGGCGAGCACACGCCGCAGCCGCTAGGCAGTACCTCGTGCTGACCGCCTACCTGACCGGCCTGGTGACCGGGCTGTCCCTCATCGTGGCGATCGGTGCACAGAACGCGTACGTCCTGCGCCAAGGGCTGCGGCGCGAGCACGTGGGCATCGTCGTCGCGATCTGCGCGGTGAGCGACCTGCTGCTCATCGCCGCGGGCACGCTGGGCATCGGGGCTCTCGTCCGGTACGTGCCGTGGCTGCTCGTCGCGCTCACGTGGGGCGGCGTGGCGTACCTGCTCTGGTTCGCGTACAGGTCGTTCCGTTCCGCCCGGCATCCCGCAGTGCTCGCGTCGAGCGCGGCCGCGGCACGCTCGTCGGTCGTGGCGACCGCACTGGCCCTCACCTATCTCAACCCGCACGTCTACCTGGACACCGTGGTCATGCTCGGCACGCTGGCGACGCAGCAGGACGCGGGACCCTGGGTGTTCGCCGCCGGCGCCGGAACCGGCAGCCTCGTCTGGTTCACCGTGCTGGGGTTCGGGGCTCGCGCCCTGTCGAGGCCGCTCGGCCGGCCAAGGACCTGGCGGGTGGTCGACGTCCTCGTGGGCCTGACCATGCTGGCGGTCGCGCTCCGGCTGGCGCTCGACGCGCTCTAGGCCGAGGCCCCCGAGTCACTGGTTCACCATGTTATGTGTGCGAGTAGGACGTTCTCATGGCAGATCTGCCATGAGAACGTCCTACTCGCCTGGTTAACATGGTGAACCGAGCGGCAGCAGAGGGACGAACGCCAGCAGAGGGATGAGGTACGTCCCGAGTGAGGCCGGAGCTGAGGCGCAGGCGGATGCTCCTGACGGTCCGCTGGCGCAGGCGGATCCTCCTGTGGTCGGCTGGTCAGCCTTCGTTCATGAGGCTCGTCACGGAGCCCTCGGTGAAGACCTCCTTGATCGCCTTCGCGATGAGCGGGGCGATCGAGAGGACGGTGAGGCACTCGATGTCCACGTGCGGGTCGATGGGAAGCGTGTTGGTGACGATGACCTCGGTGAACGCCGAGCGGTTGAGCCGGTCAGCGGCGGGGCCGGACAGGACCGCGTGGGTGGCCGCCGCGATGACGGCCTTCGCGCCGCGGGCCATGAGCGCGTCCGCGGCCAGGCAGATCGTGCCGGCCGTGTCGATCATGTCGTCGACGAGGAGACAGACGCGGCCCTCGACCTCTCCCACCACCTCGTGGACGGCGACGGTGTTCGCGACGTTGGGGTCGCGACGCTTGTGGATGATCGCCAGCGGGCAGCCGAGCTTGTCGGTCCACATGTCCGCCATCCGCACCCGTCCGGCGTCCGGCGAGACGACGACGAGGTCCTCCTCGCCGTACTTCGCGGCGACGTACTCACTGAGCAGCGGCATAGCGTGCAGGTGGTCGACGGGACCGTTGAAGAAGCCCTGAATCTGCGCGGCGTGGAGGTCGACCGACATGATCCGGGTGGCGCCGGCCGCCGCGTACAGGTCGGCCATGAGCCGCGCCGAGATCGGCTCCCGGCCGGCGTGCTTCTTGTCCTGACGGGCGTACGGGTAGAACGGTGACACCACGGTGATGCGCTTGGCCGAGGCCCGCTTCAGGGCGTCGACCATGATCAGCTGCTCCATCATCCACTCGTTGACGGGCGCGTGGTGGGACTGGATGACGAAGGCGTCGGACCCGCGGACCGACTCCTCGAACCGTACGTAAATCTCGGAGTTCGCGTAGGTGACGGCCCGCATGGGGACCAGGTCGACGTCGAGGATCGCAGCGACTTCGTTCGCGAGGGCGGGATGTGACCGGCCGGCGAACAGCATGAGCCGCTTCTGGTCCTTCTTCGTCAGACCGGTGCTCACTCCTGGTCGCCCTTCTCCGCCCTGACGGCCTCTTCTGCTGCCTGTTGGGTCTTCGAACCCGGCCGTCGGGAGGCGACCCAGCCTTCGATGTTGCGCTGCCTCGACCTCGCGATCGCGAGCTCGCCGGGTCCCACGTCCTCCGTGACCGCGGAGCCCGCCGCGACGTACGCGCCGTCCGCGATCGTCACCGGAGCCACGAGTACGGAGTTGGACCCCACGAACGAGGCCTTGCCCACCGTGGTCCGGCTCTTGGTGACGCCGTCGTAGTTGGCGAAGATCGTCCCGGCGCCGATGTTCGCCCCGTCGCCCACCTCGGCATCGCCGCAGTAGGTCAGGTGCGGCACCTTCGCCCCGTCGCCGATCACGGCGTTCTTCGCCTCGACGAACGCGCCGATCTTGCCCTTGGCTCCCAGCCGGGTCCCCGGACGCAGGTACGAGAACGGGCCGACCTCAGCGCCGTCCCCGATCACCGCGAGCGTCGCGTGGCACTTGACGAGGTGAGCGCCTTCGCCCACCTCGACGTCGGTCAGCATCACGTCCGGGCCGATCGTCGCGCCCTGCGCCACCGAGGTCGCGCCGCGCAGGATGGTGTTGGGGAGCAGGGTCACGTCCTCGGCGAGGTCGACCGTGTCGGCCACCCAGGTCGTCTCGGGGTCCAGCACGGTGACGCCGTCCCGCATCCAGCGCACCAGGATGCGCCGGTTGAGCTCCTTGGACAGCGACGCGAGCTGGACACGGTCGTTGACGCCCTGGGTCTGCCAGGGGTCGTCGATGAGGTGGGCGCCGACCGTACGGCCGAGTCTGTTCGCGTGGGCGATGACGTCCGTCAGGTACATCTCGCCCTGGGCGTTGTCCGTACGCAGCTCCGCCAGCCCGTCCCGCAGGGTCTCGGCGTCGAAGACGTAGATCCCGGAGTTGATCTCCCGTACGTCGCGCTCCTCGTCGGAGGCGTCCTTCTCCTCGACCACCCGGCTGACCTGGCCGTGCTCGCGCACGACCCGTCCGTACCCCGTCGGTACGTCGACGACCGAGGTGAGCAGCGTGACGGCGTTCGCGGCGGCGCGGTGCTCGGCGACGAGGCCGGCCAGCGTCTCCCCGGTGAGCAGCGGGACGTCCCCGTACGTCACGACGACCTCCGAGGGCAGCTCGACGAGGGCGTCCAGCCCGACCCGTACGGCGTGGCCGGTCCCCAGCTGGGGCTCCTGCACGGCCTGGACGGCGTACGGGGCGATCTCGGCAAGGTGCTCGGAGACCTGCTCCCGCTCGTGGCCGACGACGACGACCAGGTGGTCGGGCTCGAGGGAGGTCGCTGCGGTGATCGCGTACGACAGCATCGAACGGCCGCACAGCTCGTGGAGGAGCTTGGAGCGTCTCGACTTCATCCGGGTGCCGCCACCGGCTGCGAGAACCACGACGGCCGTCACGCCGGCTGCTGCCTGGGACACGCGCGCTCCTTCGCTCTCGGCTCTCGCTCCCCGGGTAGGAGTCGAACCTACGTCGCTTGATCCTGATTCAAAGTCAGGCGGGCCCTGCCGGCAGACCAACCGGGGATTGCGAGTCGGATGGGTGCCGAATCGTCCCCAACTCTATAGAAGGATGCGGGCGCTCGTCTCCTTCGGGACCACTACGCATTCCGGCCGGAGGACCCGCGCTTCCTACCGGAGCACAGCGGCGATCGCGTCGCTGACGTAGCCGAGGTTGCCGTCGTTGAGCGCTGCGATGCAGAGCCTGCCCGAGTCCGTCCCGTACACACCGAACTCGCTGCGGAGCCGCAGCATCTGGTCACGCGTGAGGCCCGAGTAGCTGAACATGCCGACCTGGTCGGTGATGAAGCTCATGTCCTCGGTCACACCCGCCGCTGCCAGCCCCGCGACGAGCCCGGACCGCATCGCCTTGATCCGGTCCCGCATCCCGGCCAGCTCCTGCTCCCACAGGGCACGCAGCTCCGGGTCGGCGAGGACGTGGGCGACGATCGCCGCGCCATGGGTCGCGGGACTCGAGTAGAGCGTACGGATGATCACCTTGATCTGGCTCAGCACACGCTTGGCGTCAGCGGCGTCGGCGGTGACCACCGACAGCCCGCCGACCCGCTCGCCGTAGAGGCTGAACGACTTCGAGAACGAGGTCGCCACCAGGAAGCTCAGCCCGGCGTCGATGACCTTGCGGACGACGTACGAGTCCTCCGCGAGCCCCTCGGCGAAGCCTTGGTACGCCATGTCGAGGTACGGGACGAGACGGCCGGCGTCGAGCGTTGCGATCACGCGGTCCCAGTCCGCCGGGGCCAGCTCGTACCCGGTGGGGTTGTGGCAGCGCGCAAGCAGCACGACGATCGTGCCGGGGGCGGCAGCCTCGAGGTCCGCGACCATCCCGTCGACGTCGACGCGCCGGTTCGCGGCGTCGTAGTAGCGGTACGTCGCGACGGGGAAGCCGGCCCTGGTGAACAGCGCCTGGTGGTTCTCCCACGACGGGTTCGACACGAGCACGGTCGCGCCGGGGTTGCTCAGCTGGAGGAGGCCCGCGCCGATGCGCAGCCCGCCCGTACCGCCCAGAGCCTGGACCGTCACGACGCGGCCCTCGCTGACCACGTCGGAGCCGTCGAAGACGAGCTCCTTCAGGGCCGCGACGTAGGCAGGCATGCCGTCGATCGGCAGGTAGCTGCGTGGCCTCCCGGCCTGCGCGAGCGACGCCTCGGCGACCTTGACGCACTCGAGCAGCGGGACCTTGCCCGCCGCGTCGAGGTAGACACCCACGCCGAGGTTCACCTTGGTCGGGCGGGTATCGGCCACGAACGCCTCGGTGAGCCCGAGGATCGGGTCAGCAGGAGCCTGCTCGACGGAGGAGAACAGCGACATCGGGTGTCCTTTCGCGTGGTGCAGGCAGCATATCGGCGCCCCCCGGACGGGCCGGGAGCCATTTCATGGCGGGCGGATGCGTCAGGTGTCGGTCGGGAGGGCGTCGCCCGGCCCACGACCTCACACCCCCTCCGGTGACCTCACACCCTCTGCCGGGACTCCGCACCCTCTGTACAGGGTGCGACGTCGAGCGGGGTCAGGAGCGGATGCGAGGGGCCCCGGCGTTGGCGCCCGATGGACGACCGCGCCAGACTGAGGGGGTGCCTCACAGTGAACAGTCCCGCGCGCGCCGCGGCAGGGTCCGGATGGCCGGGGCCCAGCGCCGGGACCAGCTCATCGTCGTGGCACGCTCTGCGTTCGCCGAGAGGGGATTCGACGGTACGAGCGTCGAGGACATCGCCGCCAGGGCCGAGGTCTCCAAGCCCGTCGTGTACGAGCACTTCGGCGGGAAGGAGGGGCTGTACGCGGTCGTCGTCGACAGGGAGGTGCAGACCCTCCACACGGCGATCCGGGAGGCGCTCATGACCCCCCACGCCGGTTCCCGCCGGCTCATCGAGCTCGGCACCATGGCGCTGCTGGACTACGTCGAGTCGTGCCCGGAAGGCTTCCGCATCCTCGTCCGTGATCACTCGGGCTCCGAGACCGGCGGCTCGTACGGCAGCATCCTGGCCGACATCATCACCCGGGTCGAGGGCCTTCTCGCCGCCGTGTTCGCCTACCGCGGCCTCGACCCGAAGGCCGCGCCGCTGTACGCACAGGCGCTTACGGGCATGGTCTCGATGACCGGCCAGTGGTGGCTCGACAACCCCCAGCTCACCAAGTCCGAGGTCGCGACCCACCTCGTCAACCTGGCCTGGAACGGCATGCACTACCTGGGCAAGGACTTCCTCCTGTCCGACGACGCGGGTCACCTCGCCGACCCCGGCCACCTGGCCGACCCCGGTCACACCGCGTAGCTGCGCCGGACGGACCACCCCTGTCCTGGCTGTACCTGAGTCGCCGGTACCTGGCTCGCCTGTACCTGACTCAAGGTGCATGTGATTGCTCCAACGTTGGCGGACAGCGACCAGCCGCCCCCGTACGGTCACGGTGTGACCAGTGCGACCCTCGCCCGTACGCCGGACGACGCAAGGACGAGGGGCCGCCTGCGACGGTGGCTGCCGCCGAGCGCCGACGCGATCGCATGGGTGTCCATGGCTGCGTTGGCCGCGGTGTGCGCCGGGTCACCCCAGGAGCGCGACCCGTACTGGGAGGCCCGCGCCGGTATCGAGAACCTCACCGGAACCCCGTTGGCTCGGCCCGACAGCTGGTCGTGGGCCCCGGTCGACCGCACCTTCTACCCCAACTCTCCGCTGTGGAACGACCTGCTCGGCCTCTCCTGGCTCGGCGGTGGTTTCTGGGGCCTGTTCTGGTTCGCCTTCGCGATGATCATGGCGCTCTTCGCCCTGTCGTACCTCGTCGCCAGACGACTCGGCGCCCACCCGCTGGGTGCGCTGGCCGCCGTGGTCATCGCGCTCGTCTTGGCGATGCCGATGGTGTCGTCCCGAGGCACGATGGGCGTACAGGTCCTGCTGGTCGCCGGTGTGTACGCCGCTCTGTGGTGGCGCCCCCGGATGCCGCGCCACTCGACGCTCGTGAACGGCCTGGTCGTCACGGTCAT
>JACRAA010000228.1 GCA_016213595.1 Actinomycetota bacterium
ACCATGCTCTCCTTCGAACCGGGCTCGCCGTCGGACTGGTTGTCGTACAGCGCGCTCAAAGCAGCGTCCATGCCCAGGTCCGACGGGCTGAGTCCGTCGTCAGGGCCTTCGCCCAGCAGCAGGCGCCACCTCCGATTGCGTTCGTCAGCCACGGGTCGTACCTCCGCTCCGGTCGACCGCTTCAGGTCCCGTCCGCGCGCCTCCGAGCAGGAGCCGTACGGTCGCGAGCGCCTCCGCGAGCCCGTCGAGGGGCAGGTCGGTCTCCGCCTCCGCAATTGACGCATCCCGGTCGAGCGTGGCGACGCGGTCGGAAAGGGCCCGACGTTCCGGCGCGTTGTACGCACCGAGCGCGCGGCGCAGCACCGGGAGCACCTCGAGGAAGTCGTCGGGGCCGAGCTCGGCCAACCAGGCGTCGACGAGGGCGAGGATCGCCCGGTCGTGGATGAGCAGGAGGGCTGAGCCGGCCAGGAACCCCTCCGCGAACGCCGCGCGCTCGATCACGCTCGGGCCGTGCGACAGGGCCTTGCCGAGCGCGAGCCGGGCCTCCGCCGTCTCGACCTGTCCGGCGTCGAGGAGCGTCCGGGTCAGTCGGCCCCCGAGCAGGCCGGGCACGTCGGCCCGTTGCAGCACCCGCCGGATCCCGCCCAGCCACAGGGCCCTGGCCTCGTCAGAGAGAAGGCCGATCGTGGCCGAGACGGCGTCCAGATGGGGCCGCAGCTCTGCGGCCGCCTCGGGCGCGAGCCCGCCGACCGCCGCGGGCAGCCCAGCCACGACCCGGGCCAGCATGCCGGTCGCCACCGCGCCGAGCGCCGACGTGTCCGTACCGCGCACCGACCCGTACCGCTGCGAGCGCACCAGCGCCGGCAGGGCCTCCATGAGCTGCGCGATGTCGGCCTCGTGGGCCGCGCGCTGGTCGAGAGCCGCGAGCAGCGGCGGGAGGGCACCGGGCAGGTCGGCGAGCAGGGCCTTCTCGATCCGGGAGGTGATGTCGGGCAGGGGGCCGGTACGGGCCGTCAGGCACGCCGTCGCTGCTGAGGACACCGTCGTTCCGTACCCCGACGCGACGACGATCGCGACGGCGAACTCGGGTCGCCACTGGACCCGCCACCCCTCCTTGAAGGTGCCGGTGCCCGAGATGGCCGTCTCGCGGCCCCAGGGGATGTCGAGGATCCGCAGGCGGTGGAGCAGCCGCGACTTGCCACGGTCGGTGTCCTTGCGGAGGTCGAGCACCAGGTCCTTCGGCTCCGCGGCGATCGGCAGCCGGAGCGACTTGGCCTGGGCGCGCAGGTCGGCGTCGAGCGGTACGAGGGGGGCGTCGTCAGGCACCCTGCCGAGCCGCTCGCCCACGACGAGGTCGTTCGTCACGAACGCGAGCACGGGCCCGGCGCCGTCGCACATCACGGCCAGCGCCGCCTCCTGCACCTCCTCGAGCCCTGCGACGGGACGGCCACGCATGAGTGCGAGAGTCTCGGCGAGCCGTGTCGCCTCGATCGCGTGGGCGCTCGAGACGGGCAGGTCGTGGCGGCGCAGCACTCTCGCCACCGCGGTGAACCAGCGCGCGACGACGTCGTCCGTCGCGTCGAACAGGTGCTGGTACCAGCCGGGCGACGCGATCCCTGCTCCGTAGCCGGAGGCCGCAGCGAGCCGGGAGTGGGTCCAGGGCACCCAGGTCGTCGCGACCTTCGCCTTGGGCAGGCCGCGCAGCAGCTTGGCGTCGTGGGAGGCGGGCGGGAGCTTGCCGACGAGCGCCGGGGCGTGCCAGGCGCCGCACACGACGGCGACCCGCTCGCGGTCCCGGGTCGCCGCGCGCAGAACCGTCCGCATCTGCGCCTCCCGGCGGTCCTCCTCGAGCTGCTCGGCGTACGTGCGTGGCTGGGGCGCATGCTGGCGCAGCTCGGCCATGGCCTCGGTGATCGCGTCGAACGGGTCGATGCCGAGCCGCGCCTCGACCACGTCGTCCCACCAGCGCTCGGGGTCGCTGTACCCGGCGGCGCGCGCGAGCACGGCGATGGGGTCCGTACGGACCTGCTGGCTCTCGCTCTCCGGCTCGCTTCGCTCTGCCGGCTCGGGCTCGCGGTCCTCTGCCCGCTCGGGATCGCTGCTCTCTGCCCGCTCAGGATCGCTGCTCTCCGCCCGGTTCGGATCCGCGTTTTCGTACCCCAGACCGGGTGCGGGTGCCGAATCCGAGGCGTCCGGTACAGCTGGGGTACGAATCGGCGGATCCTCCGGCAACGACTCCTGCCTGACGGGCGTGGACGCCGCGAGCGTCACCGCCGCGGGCAGGTCCATGAACCGCACCTCACGCCGGTGCTCGACGGCCCAGGCCAGGGCCTGCCACTCGGGCGAGAACACGGCGAACGGCCAGTACGCGGCTCGAGTGGGGTTGCCGACGACGTACGACAGGAGCGCGACGGGCGGCTCGAGGCCCCGAGCGACCCACTGCACGAGCGCGTCGCCCTCCGGCGGGCCCTCGATGAGAACGACGTCGGGGTCGTGGGCGGTCAGCGCCGCGACGACGGCACGGGCAGAGCCCGGCCCGTGGTGACGGATCCCCAGCACGCGTACCGGAGGTCCTGTCGACGCTCCCAGAGACCGCTCACCTCCCAGAGACCGCTCATCTCCTAGCGACATCTCATCGAGCCTCGTCCCGGGCCGCCCGGTAGAAGTCCTTCCAGTCGCCGCGCTCGCGCACGACGGTCTCGAGGTACTCCTGCCACAACGTCGCGTCGGCCACCGGGTCCTTGACCACTGACCCGACGATGCCGGCGGCCACGTCGCCGGCCCGCAGCACCCCGTCGCCGAAGTGGGACGCGAGCGCCAGGCCGTTGGTCACCACCGAGATCGCCTCCGCCGTCGACAGTGTGCCGGACGGGATCTTGAGCGAGGTCTTCCCGTCCTCCGTGACCCCCCGGCGCAGCTCGCGGAACACCGTCACCACGCGCCGGATCTCGGCCTCGGCCCCGTCGGCCGGGGGAAGCTCGAGGGAGCGGCCGAGCTCGGCGACGCGACGGACGACGATCCGTACCTCCTCCTCGGCGGTGGCCGGTACGGGCAGGACGACCGTGTTGAACCGGCGCCGGAGGGCGCTCGACAGCTCGTTCACGCCGCGGTCACGGTCGTTGGCCGTCGCGATGACGTTGAAGCCCCGGGTCGCCTGTACCTCACTGCCAAGCTCAGGGATCGGCAGCGACTTCTCCGAGAGGACCGTGATGAGCGCGTCCTGGACGTCGGATGGCATCCGCGTGAGCTCCTCGACGCGGGCGATGCCGCCGGTCTCCATCGCGACCATGACCGGCGACGGGACGAGCGCCGCGCGCGACGGGCCCTCGGCGATGAGCCGGGCGTAGTTCCAGCCGTACCGGACCGACTCCTCGGGGGTGCCCGCCGTGCCTTGGACCAGCAGCGTGGAGCTCCCCGAGATGGCCGCGGCGAGGTGCTCCGAGAGCCAGGACTTCGCTGTACCGGGGACCCCGAGCAGCAGCAGGGCGCGGTCGGTGGCCAGGGTCGCCACGGCGGTCTCGACGAGGCGGCGGCTGCCCACGTACTTCGGCGTGATGACTGTGCCGTCGGCGAGGGTGCCGCCCAGCACGTACGTGACGACGGCCCACGGCGACATCTTCCAGCTGGGCGGTCGGGGCCGGTCGTCCAGCCGTACGAGCGCGGCGAGCTCGTCGGCGTGCTCCTGCTCCGCGTGCGGTCGCATCAGCTCGGTCATGGCCGTCCTCCTGGTTGCGTGTCCTGCCGCGGCGGCAGGAACCCTCGAAGCTCGTCGTACAGCACCGCGCGCACCGTCAGGACGGACGTGGCGTCGCGGAGCAGGTTGCGTACCGTCCGTGCATCGGGCTGGCCCAGCCCCCGGAGACGGTTGGCCCATCCGCCGGCGACCGGCAGGGGGATGGTACGCGCGAACATCGTCCACACCTCGGGGCGGACCTGGTGGCCGTCCTTCCCGATCAGCTGCCGGCCGACGGCCGTCGCCAGCTCTGCGGGCCACGGCACGGGGACGTTCTCCAGCAGGGGGCCGAGAAG
>JACRAA010000227.1 GCA_016213595.1 Actinomycetota bacterium
CCCTCACTCTGCCGGCCGTGCTCCGGGCCGCCCCAGGAGACGCCCGCCACAGGTGCCTTCACCCCGCAGCGCGCGTGTTCCCGACAGAATGGGCAGACGCCCGCAGCAGGAACGCAAAGACCACGAGCAGTGCGCCTGTGAACCAGCCCGCGACACGTCCGCGAAGCCGAAGGACGAGCCTCGTGAGCGGAAAGATCAGCATCCCACCGAAGAAGGGCTAGCGCCCCTGCCGCCCGTCGCGCGTCAGAGCTTCGTCGAGCAGGTGACGAGGTACGAGGGGTCGCGCAGCGCGACCCGGGTCGGGCCGACCTCCCGGCGGGCCACAGGGAGGTACGGCAGGTGGCTGTTGAACACGAGCCACAGCTCACCACCCGGCCGGAGGGCGCTCCCGGCGTCGGCGATCATCGAGAACGCGGCTGACGAGTCCTTCGCGGTGCCGCGATGGAACGGCGGGTTGCAGGCGATGAGGTCGAGCTCTCGAAGCCCGGCCGGCATTCCATCGGCCCTTGTCACCTCCACAGTCACCCCGTTCGCGGCCGCCGTGAGACGCGTGCTCTCGACAGCGGCCGCCGAGGTGTCGCAGCCCGCGACGTCCCAGCCGAGCCCTGCCAGTACGGTCGAGACGATCCCGCTGCCACAGCCGAGATCCAGCGCCCGCCCCCTGGCCGGCCGGCCTTCGCGCAGAGCCCGCAGCAACAGCCGGGTGCCGCGGTCCAGCGCGGTCGTCGCGAACACGTTCCCGTACGCGACCACCTCCACACCCAGCTCCGGCAGGGACTCGCGGTGCGGCCACGTCCGTACCGGATCAGTCGGCCGCGACGCACGCAGCACCCGCGACTTCTGCCGTCCCCGCGAGGCGCTGACCTCGGCGAAGGATGCAGCCAAGGCCTCGTTCATGGCGTGAACGAGGTGCTTGTCGCGCCCGCCGCCGTACACGACGACCTGCGACGCGCAGCGCATCGCGACCACCTGCGTGACGTCCTCCACCGCGGACACCGCCTTGGGTAGCCGCCACAGGACGGTCGTCACCTCCGACAGGGGATCAGCGGCGGGGCCGGGAGCGGCCGTGAGGTCGACCGTCGTCGTCCCCGCCGGCAGCTGCTCCTCGTCGCGGATGTCGTCACAGGCCGCCAGGACCCGCGCCCCCCGCTCGAGCGCGGCTGCCGTGAGTGCCCCATCGACATCGTCGACGACGAGCACCACGTCGCCCAGCTCGCCGGCCTCGTCGAGGATGAGAGCGCCGACCGGGTCGGGCTCGACCATCACTCGCCCGGGAATGCCACACCCACCTGGCGTCGGATCTCGTCCATCGTCTCCATGATCGACACCGTCTCGTCGAGTTGCAGGTAGGGCGACTCCGTCGCGCCCTCGGCCACGAGGTGCGCCAGGTGGGACGCCTCGTACACGAGCGCGTCATGGTTCGTGGGTCCCACCTCGGGGGCCTCGATGGAGGACCCGTCGGGACGTACGAGCCGTACCCGGCCCGGCGAGTAGAAGAACATGGAGCCGTCGAGCTCGATCCGGCCCTCGGTGCCCGCGATGGAGGCCGTCACGGCCGAGGCTGCCGCCAAGGTCGTCGTGACCGTCGCCACCGCACCCGGGTGGGACTCGAAGTCCGTCTCCACCGCCGCGACTGTACGGTCCACCCCGTTCGGCATGAGACTGCCGGCGGCGAGCACCTTCCGCGGCGTGCCCAGCGCGAACGACACGAACGACACCGGGTAGATGCCGAGGTCGAGCAGCGCCCCACCGGCGCGCTCGGGGTCGTACAGCCTGGGAGCCTTCTCGGCGGGGATGTACCGGTTGTGGGTGGCATCCACGGCGATGATGTCGCCGAGCTCGCCCGACTCGAGGACCTGGCGCACGATGTCGAAGCGCGGCGCGAACCTGGGCCACATCGCCTCGACACACGCGACCTTCGCTGCCCTCGCCGCCTCCACCACCTCGCGCGCCTCGACCGCGTTGCGCGCGAACGACTTCTCCACCAGCACCGGCTTGCCGGCGGCGATGGCGAGCAGGGCGTGGTCGCGGTGCGCGGAGTGGGGTGACGCCACGTACACCGCGTCCACCTGCGGGTCCGAGACCAGCTGCTCGTACGACCCGTACGCCCGCTCCACACCGAACGTGGCGGCGAACTCCTCGGCGTGCTCGCGAGTGCGCGACCCGACCGCGACGATCCGCTGCGTCGACCGCTGCAGGGCCCGCGCCATGTTGGCCGCGATCCCGCCCGGCGCGATCACACCCCAGCGCAGCGGCGGCGCCTCGTACGGGTCGGGGATGCGCGACGAGGGGAGGACTGTCATCATGTCGCGCAGGCTACCGTGGGACCCCTGCCCGCACTCGCTCCCGAGAAGGGATGACGGGTGGGCGAACAGCGAGTACCCACCTCGTAGCACTCGGGCTCAAGTCGATAGGCTGACCCCGGTCACGTCGCGCCGGTTCAAGCTCCGGCGGCGCGATCGACTCCCGCGCCGAAGCCGGTCGCGGACAGTCTCAGGAGCTGACGACGAGGAGAGTCCGTACACACATGACAGACACGAAGTACGTCTACGACCTGTCCGAAGGTGACATGTCCATGAAGCCGCTGCTCGGCGGCAAGGGCGCTGGTCTGGCCGACATGGCGAAGATCGGCGTGCCCGTTCCCGACGCATTCACGGTCACGACCGCGGCATGTGTCGACGCGATGAACAACAACAGCGAGTGGCCCGCCGGCCTCGCCGACCAGATCTCCGAGGGCCTTGCCCGCCTCGAGGAGCGCACCGGCCGCAAGCTCGGCGACACCAAGCGCCCCCTGCTCGTCTCCGTCCGCTCCGGCGCCGTCCAGTCCATGCCCGGCATGATGGACACGATCCTCAACCTCGGCATCTCCGACGAGTCGGTCCCCGGCGTCATCGAGGAGTTCGGCAACGAGCGGTTCGCCTACGACTGCTACCGCCGCTTCATCCAGATGTACGGCGAGGTCGTCGAGGGCATCGAGCCCCACGTCTTCGAGGACGCACTGACGGCCATCAAGCAGGACCGCGGCGTCGCGCAGGACACTGACCTCACCGCTGAGGACCTCAAGGAGCTCACCGCCACGTTCAAGAGCCTCGCCAACGAGGCGCTCGGCGGCGAGTGGACCTCGGACCCCCGCGAGCAGCTGCACCGCGCTGTCAACGCCGTGTTCAAGTCCTGGCTCAACCCGCGCGCCGAGGTCTACCGCAGGGCCAACGGCATCTCGCGCAACCTCGGCACCGCGGTCAACGTGCAGCAGATGGTGTTCGGCAACCGCGGCGAGACATCGGCCACCGGGGTGTGCTTCTCCCGCAACCCGTCGACCGGCGCCAAGGAGCTGTACGGCGAGTTCCTCACCAACGCTCAGGGCGAGGACGTCGTCGCCGGCATCCGTACCCCCCGCGAGCTGTCCGAGATGGAGGAGGTCCTCCCCGAGGCCTTCCACGAGCTCCTCGACACGATGAAGAAGCTCGAGCTCCACAACAAGGACATGCAGGACATGGAGTTCACGATCGAGGATCGCAAGCTCTACATGCTGCAGACCCGCAACGGGAAGCGCACCGCCGCCGCTGCCGTGAAGACGGCCGTCGACATGGAGAAGGAGGGCCTCATCACCAAGGAGGAGGCCCTGCTCCGCATCGAGCCCTCGCAGCTCGACGCACTGCTCCACCCGGGCATCGACCCCGAGCACACCTCCACGGCGATCGTGAAGGGCCTCCCGGCCTCTCCCGGTGCCGCTGTCGGCGCCCTGTCCTTCTCCGCTGACGACGCCGCCGAGCGCGGCGGCAAGGGCGAGAAGGTCATCCTCGTCCGCTTCGAGACGACCCCTGACGACATCCACGGCGTCATGGTGTCCCAGGGCGTGCTCACGGCCCACGGCGGCATGACGAGCCATGCGGCCGTCGTCGCGCGCGGCATGGGCATCACCTGTGTCGCCGGTGCGACCGGGATCAAGATCGACCCGAAGGCCGAGACCGTCACGATCGGTGGCAAGACGTTCGGCACGACCGACACGATCACGCTCAACGGCTCGACCGGTGAGGTGTTCGACGGTGCACTGCCGCTCGTTCCGCCGGCACTGAACGAGGACTTCGAGACGATCGGCGAGTGGGCCGACGAGG
>JACRAA010000224.1 GCA_016213595.1 Actinomycetota bacterium
GACCGTTCGGTCGGAGGCCCAGGCCCAGGAGGAGCGGGCGAAGCGTCGCCTGGCGGACGCCGAAGCCGGGGCCAAGCTCATCCGGGAGCGCACCGCGACCGACCTTGAGGCGCTGCAGCGGGAGACGTACGAGTCCGTCCGGGCGACGCGCGAGGACGCCATCGAGCTGCTCGCGACCGCACGTACCGAGGCAGACCAGGTCCGCAGGGAGGCACGCGCCCAGCTGGACAAGGCACGCGCTGAGGTCGGCACCCTCGCCCGCCGCCGCGACGACATCAACGCTCAGCTGGGCCACCTGTCCGGCGTCATCGAAGCACTCGCCGTCCCCGACGAAGCGGGTCCCACGACACAACAAGCGCACCCAATGGAAGAGGAATGATGTCTCAGGCGAACCCGACGTTCCGCATGGTCATGCGTGGTTACGAGCCGAACGAGGTCGACAAGGCCCTCGCTGACCTGCGCAAGGCGCTCGAGCAGGCGCGGTCCGAGGTCGCCACCCAGGACATCAGCGTCTCGAAGCTGCAGACCCAGGTGGCGGCGCTCGAGGAGGGCCTGAACGCCGAGAAGCGGAGGGCGGCACTGCTCGCCTCCGAGCAGGCCCAGCAGGCTGAGCCGACGTTCACCGACTTCGGCGCCAGGATCGGCAAGATGCTCACCCTCGCCGGCGACGAGGCCAAGGACCTCGTCTCTCGTGCGAAGGCCGAAGCGACTGTCCTGACGAGGGAGTCGACCAGCATGGCCGACCACATGCGGACGTCCGCTGACCGGTACGCAGCGGAGACCCGCAGCAAGGCCGACGCCGACGCCGCGAAGATCGTGGAGTCGGCCCGGCAGCAGGCCGACGAGATCCTCGACACCGCGGACCGCGAGGCGACGACGCGCAGGGAGGAGGCCGAGGCCGTGTACGAGCACCAGCGGGCCCGAGCCGCCGCCGCAGCCGCCGACTTCGAGAAGACGCTGGCCGACCGCCGTACCAAGTCGGCCGCCGAGTTCACCGCAGCGATGCAGGCCCACGAGGACGCCATGAACCGCGCCCAGGAGCGTCAGCTCGCCAGCGACGCCGAGGCCGAGCGGACACTGTCCGAGGCCCGGGCACAGGCGGAGGCTCACCTGAAGGCGGCCCACGAGGAGGCCGCCCAGCACATCACCGCGGCGAAGGCCACGGCGGACAAGGTGCGCCGGGAGAGCGAGCGCGAGCTTCAGGCAGCGACCTCCCGCCGCGACGCGATCACCGCTCAGCTCACGAACGTCCGGCAGATGCTCGCCACCCTGGGCGGCTCGGCGATCGGAAACCCGTTCGCGGACCCGGAGCCTCAGCCAGTGGCTGGGCACGCGCCGGCCGGGGGGGAGACGACCGACGTCGACGAGGACGCTCAGGAGGAGTACGAGGACGTCGAGGATGCCGAGGAGGAGCTCGAGGATGAGTACGAGGACTCCGAGGACGGCGACCAGGAGGACGACGAGGAGCTCGACGAGTCCGATGAGGACCTCGAGGACCTTGACGAGTCCGACGAGGAGAGCGACGAGGAGAGCGACGAGGAGATCGAGGAGGAGCCGGAGGGCTCCGCGGTGAGGAACGGGGAGAAGGCGCGCGCATGAAGTTCCGCTACTTGGGCAACTCAGGACTGAAGGTCTCGGAGATCTGCTACGGGAACTGGCTCACCCACGGGTCGCAGGTCGAGAACGAGACCGCCACCCGGTGCGTACGGGCAGCTCTGGAGGCGGGGATCACGAGCTTCGACACCGCTGACGTGTACGCGAACACAGCGGCCGAGTCCGTGCTGGGCCAGGCGCTGAAGGGCGAGCGCCGGGAGTCCCTCGAGATCTTCACGAAGGTCTACTGGCCGACAGGCCCGCGGGGACACAACGACGCCGGGCTGTCCCGCAAGCACATCATGGAGTCCGTCGACGCCTCCCTGACACGGCTCAACACCGACTACGTCGACCTGTACCAGGCGCACCGGTACGACACGGAGACGCCGCTGGAGGAGACGATGCAGGCGTTCGCCGACGTCGTCCGAGCCGGCAAGGCCCTGTACATCGGCGTCAGCGAGTGGAGCGCCGACCAGCTGCGGGCCGGGCACGCGCTCGCCCGGGAGCTGGGGTTCCAGCTGATCTCGAACCAGCCCCAGTACTCGATGCTGTGGCGCGTCATCGAGGCCGAGGTCGTCCCCACGAGCAAGGAGCTCGGCATCTCGCAGATCGTCTGGTCGCCCGTGGCGCAGGGCGTGCTGACCGGGAAGTACCTCCCGGGAGCGCCGCTGCCGGAGGGCTCGCGCGCGACCGACGACAAGGGCGGGGCGCAGATGATCCAGCGCCTCATGGGCGAGGACGTGCTGACCAGGGTCCAGAACCTCAAGCCCATCGCCGCGGACCTCGGGCTGTCGATGGCTCAGCTGGCTGTGGCCTGGGTGCTCCAGAACGAGAACCTCGCGTGCGCGATCATCGGGGCCTCGCGTCCCGAGCAGGTCGCGGAGAACGTGGCGGCGTCCGGTGTCGAGATCCCGGCGGACACCATGGCTGCGATCGACGAGGCCCTCGGTGACGTCGTCGTCCGCGACCCGGCCTTGACGAAGGCGAACTCGCCGAAGACGCGCCCCGTCTGACCAGACTCACACGGTCGAGCGGGCCTCTGCCGCTCTGACCCGGCTCAGGAGGTCTGCCCGAGCCGGGCGAGCGCCACGGTGATGTTGTCCTTGCCGCCCCGCCCGTTGGCCCACTCGACCATGTGCTCGCACATGTCGACGAGGTTCCCGGGAGCGGCGGCGAGGGCCGCATCGAGCACGGTACGGATCTCGGGTGCGCTGGAGGCGTAGTTCCACAGTCCGTCCGTACAGGCGAGGAGCCATCCGTCGCCGACCTCGAGCCGCCCTGTCCGCGGGGTGATGTCGGGAGCGTCACTGCCGAGCCACTTCGTGATGGCGTGCGCGCCGGGGCCGTTCTCGGCCTCCTCGCGCGTCGCCTCGCCCGCCGCCACCCGTGTCTCGGCGACGGAGTCGTCGCGGGTGAGCTGTACCGGCTCGCCACCGTCCGGCAGCCAGTACGCCCTCGAGTCGCCGAGGTTCCCGAACGCGAGCACACCCCGCTCCACGACCACGGCCACGAAGGTGGCCGACGCCGCGTTGTCGCTGTCGGGGTCCGTGGTCCGTACGACAGCCTCGTTGGCGGCCGCAGCGGCGGCAACCAGAGCGTGCTCGAGCGACGGGGCATCGGTCGCGCCGACCGCCCTTGTCGCGCACGTGTCCCACAGCAGGTCCCGCCCGGCCTCGGCGGCGGTGAGCGAGGCGATGTCGGAGTCGACGGAGCTCGAGACGCCGTCGCAGAGGACCAGCACCGCCCGCAGCCCGGGCTCCTGGCTGGCCGCCAGTGCGAGAGCGTCCTCGTTGCGAGCATGTTCGAGGCCGTGGTCGGAAACGCCGGCGACCCAGGGCGCAGGCTCCTCGCGGTAGTGGTCGCGCTCGCTGACAGCCTTGAAGCCGCACACCGTGCAGTAGCCGTCGTTGTCGACGACGCCTCCGCACTGCGCGCACGGGCGGAACGCGGTTGTGAACGCCTCGGCGTCGAGGCTCCTGAGCGAGTCGGGCGCAGGCGTCCACTCGACGCCGGGGGGACGGTACTGCAACGCGGGGTCCGGCGAGGACACCCCCGGCGCAGCTACCCCCGTGGTCGGCCGCCACTCGACACCCGGTCCGACGGCGACCTCCTCCGCCTTCCGGCCGCGCAGCCAGCGCTCGATCCCGTCGGGGAGCAGGCTCTGCCAGCCCTTGTCGCCGTCGCTCACAGCAGGCTCCACTTCCTCGTACGGTTCGCCTTCTCGACAAGCTGCACCCGTACCGGCGACTCGGGTTCGAGGCGGGCCAGACGGCGGTACGCCGTCTCGAGCCGCTCCCGGAGCGCCACGGGGGTCGCCGGTACGGCTCCGATCGTCATCGACGGCTGCGGGCCCTTCTCCGAGACCACCGCGAGCGCCCGCTCGTAGATGTCCACGTCGATCCTCGCCTGCGTCAGCGCGTCGAGGCGGGCGTTGTGGGTCGCCGTCATCGCCCGCTGCAGGTCGGGCAGGCCAGAGCCGAACCCCAGCAGGTGCTCCGCCTCAAGACGCCGGGACTCGAGGTAGCCCCGGCTCGTCGGCGGCACCATGTCGAGGGCGTCGAGCGTGCCCTGGAGGTCCTGGCGCTGCGCGCGGAGCCTCGCCAGCCCGAACGCGGCGGGGGTGACGTAGTTCGCGTCCGTGGAGGCGCAGATGAGGTAGAGGTTCTCGGCGATCGCCGGCTCACCGCCCTGCTCACAGGCGAGCGCGAGGGCGATCTTCGGGGCCAGCTCGCCAGGGACCTGTCCGTACACCGCGTTGAAGGCCGACTGCGCGTTGCGCCAGTCACCGGCCTTCATCGCCAGCACACCCGAGATCCAGACCGCCCGCCACTCCCACGGGTCTGCCGCGAGGAGCTCGTTGACGTACTGCCGCACCAGGCGGGGGTTGTCCAGCTCGAGCGCCGCCTCGGCCTTCGCGAGCAGCACCTCGGCCGTGGCCTGGGGCGCCGCGTCGAGAGCGGTCAGCCGCTGTCCCGGGTCGGTGTAGTTGATCGCGCTCAGCCAGGCGTACTGCGGGTCGGTCGTGTCGGGCTTCAGCCTCGGCAGCTGGGTCCAGTCGAACGTGTCCCCCGTGACCGACGGCGGTTCGAACAGCAGCGAGGTCGCCGACGTCACGGCGATGCCGGCGTGCATGGAGCCGACGACCTCCCGCAGGACACCGAGGAGCTGGACGCGCAGCTCGTCCGCCGAGACGAAGCGGTCGGCGGGGTCGGCCGCGCAGCACTTCAGCAGGAGGCGGAACAGCGAGTCGTACTCCGCGAACAGGGGCATCTCGTCGACGGGCGGCAGCGTGAACTCGTACGTCGACTGGTAGCCCCGGAACTCGGCGCACAGCACGAGCAGGGTCCGCCCGATCGTGTAGATGTCGCTCGCCACGGACGGTCCGATCGTCGCGACCTCCGGGGCCTGGTAGCCCGAGGTCCCGAAGATGGCCGAGTCGTCGTCGTCCATGCGACGGACGCCGCCGAGGTCGATGAGCTTGATCGAGTCGCCGATCTGCAGGAGGTTGTCCGGCTTGAAGTCGCAGTACAGCAGGTGCTGGTCGTGGAGGTAGCTGAAGGCAGGGAGTGCCTCATGGATGTACGCGAGCGCCCAGTCCACGGGCAGCGGGTCGTACATGCCGCCGTTGGCCGCGAGCCGCTGCTTGAGCAGCTCCTTGAGCGACCGGCCGCCGACGTACTCCCTCACGATGTACCCGGCGCCGTCGTGGGTGACGAAGTTGTAGATCTCCACGATGAGCGGGTGCTCGACCTGTGCGAGGAACCGCTGCTCGGCGATGGCCGAGCTCACCGCGTCCGCGTCGCCCACGTTGAGAAGGCCCTTGAGGACCACCCACCGGTCGGAGACGTTCTTGTCGCGGGCCAGGTAGATCCAGCCCATACCGCCGTGCGCCAGTGCGCCCTGCACCTCGTACTGCCCCGCGACAAGGTCACCGGCCTTGAGCTTCGCCGTGAACGAGTACGGCCTGCGGCACTTGGGGCAGAAGCCCTCCAGCCGTCCAGCCGCGTCGTCGTGGGACCTGCCCACCGGCGAGCCGCAGTGCGGACAGACCCGCTTGTCCTCGGGGATCGTGGGGTCCTTCATGACCACCGTCTCCGGGTCGACGTAGGGCGCCGACGGTACGGAGGTGAGGCCGGCGCCGAGGCGTGCCGCGCGCAGTCGCTTCGCCGTCTCCCGGATGCGCTTGGTCGACCGGGTGACGGCCGCCCCCGCTCGTGCGGACCCCAGCGCCGTCGAGCTCAGCAGGCTCGAGGCGCGGGTCACCGTCGTCTGGCCGGAGAGGGGGGACCGGGCGGCGCTCGACGCCTGCGTCGCACCGGCGGGGGAGCCGCACACGTCGCAGTAGCCGTCGATGATGCTGCCTGGACAGCCGGGCATCCGGCAGCGGCCCGTGGGGACCTTGGCGGGCGGCGGCTGCGATACGCCGCTGCCGGGGCCGAGGGGGATGGCTGCCGACGCCCGGGGGGGCGGGGCAGGCGTGTGCAGCGGGGTCACGGAGGCGGCAGCCGCCGAGTGGACGCCGCCCGGGGACGGCATCCCGCAGACGTCGCAGTAGCCGTCGACGATGGAGCCGGTGCATCCCGGCTGCAGACACTTCACGCTCTGCCTCCTGTCCGTGCGGCGGCGATCGTCCGTACCGCGGCCGCGTACGCGTCGAGCAGGGACGCGACGACCTGCGTGGGCGTGGGCCGCCGAGCGAGGAACGACTCGACGACGCGTGCGAGCGCCGCAATGTCCGGGTCGTCCGCCAACCCTGCGCCCTGGGCCGCGCCGACCTCCTGGCCGAACCGGGTCGCGAGCGCGGCGCGGTCGCCCAACGCCTTGCCGTACGCGTCCTGCACCACCTGCATCGCCCTGCTCACCGACCCCAGTCTGCCCAGGTACCCGTCGAGCTGGGAGACGCTGCTGGGTACGGGCCCGAGGGCCTCGACGTTCGGTACGGCGTACTTCGGCGCCGGGGTCACGGACGCGACGGTCTCCGCCACCAGCGCGCGCAGCTCCTTCTCGCGACGCTCGAGTGAGGAGCGCAGCTCGCGCGCGCGAGCGAGCTTGTCCTGAGCCTGGCGCCGCTTGGTGTTGCCGACGATGAGGTCCCGCTCCATCGTGGCCGCCCGGATCTCGAGCGGTCCGAGCAGGCCGCCGATGTCCCCGCCGCGCTCGGACTTGGAGGCCAGGTCCTCGGCACGGGCGGAGATGTCCGCCACCTGGGACAGGACGGCGGGCTGCGTCGGCGCAGGCTCGAGGCGCGCCTGGTCGCGGAGCCTCTCGACCTGCGCGCGGAGGTCCCGAAGCCGCGCGGTGAGCTGGTCGCTCTGCGGAGAGCGGTTGAGCCGGGCGCGCAGCTGCCCTGCAAGGGCGTCGCTCAGGCGGCACGCCTCGGGCAACGACACGGAGAGCCCGCTGAGAGCGGCGGGTCCCGGCGTCGGCGAGCCCGTCCCGGGGCCGCTGTCGTCGAGGCGACCCCAGATGAGAGCCGAGAGGCGCTCGCGCTCGGTGGGACCGACGCGCCCGGAGTCCCAGGTGGCCAGCAACAGGTCGTACCGCGTCTTGATCGCCTGCCACACCGACAGCGACAGCATCATGTCGTTCGTCAGGGCGGCCCGCTCGGGCGACGCGAGGATCATCGCGTCCAGCTCGTCGAGCTCCGCTCGGCGCTGGCTGATCCACGCGCCGAGCAGGCCCAGGTACGTCATCGCGTCCTGGACCTCGACGGGCGTGCCCATCCTGGCCGGCGCGGAGGGTGCGTTGTCCATGACCATCACCTCAGGCGTACTCGCCGAGACGACGGTTGAGGCCCCACACCGATGCGAACAGCGCGACCACCGCCGCGACGGAGGCGAGGATTCCCAGGGGCAGCTGGCTGCGCTGCGCGGCGTTCAGCGTCGAGGTGGCTGCTGTGGCGTCCTGCTCGGCCAGGCCCTTGGCGGCGTCCGTGAACGCCACGAGCGGCGTGAGCGTCGTCGTACGGCCCTGCGTCTTCGCGTCCGCCGCCGTCGGGTTCAGCGCCGTGTGGGCCGTGGTGTACGTGGTCCACAAGGCGGTCTGGCGGCTGCGTTCCGCTGCGTCCGGAAGCGTTCCGAGGGCGGTCGTGAGCTGACTGCTCAGCTGCGACCACTCGGTGTCGCCGCGTGAGCTCTGCAACAGGGTCCGGTCCTCCGCGGCCTTCGCCTGCTCGGCGATCAGGCGCGTATCCGCGTTGACGCGGGCGGAGACGAGCGACGAGGTCGTCACCTGGGAGAGGGACTGCTGGACGACGCCGTTGGCCTGCCCCGCGAGGGCCGCGGCGGCAAGGACGAGCAGGAGACCTGCGCCGAGCCCGATGTTGACGACCCGCCGGGTGCGGCGCGCCACGAGGATGGAGCCCAGGACGAGGCTGGCCACGGCCACCCAGCCGGCGGCGACCGCCCAGGGGCCGAACTGCCAGCTCGGGCCCGTGCCGACGCGGGCGTCGCTCTGCTGAGCGAGGGTGGCGAGCGTCTGCATCGGGGCGGTGAGCTTCGTGCCGGCGGCCACGAACTGCGAGCCGCCTGCTGCTGAACCAGTCGCCGCGACGGTCCAGGCCGCGTCCACCGAGCGGCGGTAGTCACTGATCTGCGTCTGCACGGTCGCCAGCTCGTCGGCGTCGTCCGGCTGCTGGGCGGCGGCCCGGAGCAGCATGGAGGAGACCTGGTCGATGGTCGACTGGTAGTCGGACCATTCAGCGCCCGAGCTTGCAGCGTCGGGGGCGAGGAAAGCGAAGGATCCCTTCCGGTCCGCCTCGACAAGCGTCGCGCGAGCTCCCCGCAGCTGCTGGCCGAGCGAGATGTCAGCCGCCGACGAGCTGAGTGCGAGCTCGGGCGCGATGGTCGCGACGGCGGTCAGGGTCGTGAAGAGCAGCAGGATGACGACGAGCGCGGTGCGCAGCCGTCGCAGCAGGCGCGGCGTCGGTGTCGGGTGCACCAGCGCGGGAAGGGCCGTCTCCGTACGAGTGGTCGCCACCCGTGTCGCCGGAGTGGGAGTAGTGGCGGGCTGCGGTGCTGTGGCGGGGGGTGTGGCTGTGGCCTCCCCAGGCGTGGCCGGCGGAGGTGTGGCCTGGGCAGGTGTGGGCTGCGGAGGTGTGGCCTGCATGGGAGCCGTGCTCACACGCTCTCCTCAGGGGCCGGGCCCGGCCGCGGCCAGGCAGAGGCGGGGCCCACAGCGCCGGGAACGGACTCCTCGGACGCGGTCTCATCGGCGGGGGTGGTCTCGTCCGCGGGAGAGAGGCTCCCGGCCGGAGTCGTCACGTCGCCGGGCCAGTCGACCGCGGCCTGGTCCTGAGGCAGGGCCAGGTCCTGAGGCTCGAGGCGACGGAGCTGGTCGAGGGTCGGCTCGTCGACGTCACGGAGCCGCCACGCCTGGTGCCCGATCGCGGCCTCGAACACGTTGCGGGCGAAGCGGCCGTTGCCGAACGTCTCGTCCCGTACCTGTCGGGCGAGCTGCATCCTGAACGCGGTGACGACGTCCTCGTCGGTGTCGTAGTCGGCCTTGGCCGCCATGCCGGTGAAGATGCCGACGAGCTCGTCGTCGGTGTAGTCGTCGAACTCGATCGTCGTCCGGAACCGGCTGTTGAGACCCGGGTTCTCGTCGATGAACTTGGCCATCGGCTTGGGGTAGCCCGCGACGATCACGACGAGGTCCTGCCGGTTGTCCTCCATCTCCTTCACGAGGGTGTTGATGGCTTCCTCGCCGTACTGGTCACCCGCCAGCGAGTACGCCTCGTCGATGAAAAGGACCCCGCCCTTGGCCTTGGTGCAGACCTCGGTGGTCTTGATCGCCGTCTGTCCGAGGTAGCCGGCGACGAGCTCGGAGCGGTCGACCTCGACGAGCTGGCCCTTCGAGAGCAGGCCCAGGGCGCGGTAGATGCCTGCGACCAGGCGCGCGACCGTCGTCTTCCCGGTGCCGGGGTTCCCCACGAAGATCAGGTGTCGGGTGATCGTCGGGTCGATCAGACCTGCTCTCGCCCGCAGGCCCTGCACCCGCAGGATCGCCGACTGCCGGTGGATCTCGTCCTTGACCCGCTGCAGCCCGACGAGGCCGTCGAGCTCGGCGAGGAGCTCCTCGAGGGACTTCGCGGGAGGCTCGGACTCCGCTGCCGCAGCGAGAGTCTGTGGGGCTTCCTGCCCGGCTGCAGGCGCGGGCGGCGTCGCCGGGTTGCCCGGCAGCGAAGGAGTCCCGGGCGTGACCGGTGCGGAGGGTACGCCGCCGCTTCGCCGCTGGAGGTCGGGGAACGCACCGGGCGCGTGCGGGTCGAGGCCGCCGAGGTCGAACGGGTTGGTCTGGAACGGCTCCAGGTCGCCCTGCGGCTGCATCCCGGCCTGCCGCATCCGCTCCTGGGAGGTGCGCAGCTGGTCGAAGACGCTCGACAGGATCGCGGGCGCGCGCTTCGCGAAGTCGCCGACCTGGTCGGCCGCCTGGTGGCTCCGTTCCGCCATCTGCTCGATGAACGACTCGCCCGACGACCCGCCGGCAGCGCTGCTTCCCGCGCCGCTCTGTACGGGCGGGGCTGCTGCGGGGGGAGCCGTGGGTCCGCCGGGCAGCCCTTCGAACGCTCCCGGGGTCGATCCCGGCGTGACGGAGAACGGTGAGGCGTTCGCGGGGAACATGGCCGAGCGCTGGGCCGCGGTCGCGGAGGCCGCGGAGCCGGCCACCTGGGGGTGCGGCTCGCCGAGGCGGCAGGCTGCCGAGGCGACAGCGGCCAGGGCGTCGGCGTACGCAGCGGCGTGGGTGTGGTCGCCGGTGCCCAAGGCCGACATGAGTGTGGTCGGGCCCGACCTGTACCGGCGGCCCTTCGAGGCGGCCTCGAAGAACGCCTCCGCGCCGCCCGGCTCGCCGGTCTCGGCGCCCCAGGCCTGGAACGCGCCGCGAGCGGGCTCGGCGACGGAGGCGGCGAGCTGCAGCCCTTCCGTACGGGCCGCGCGCTCGTCGAGGCCGGCCGCTCGTGCCGCGGCGACGAGCTGGTCGAGGGCGGAGCGGAGCGTGGTCATGTGAGTCAGACCTCCAGATCGAGCGGGTTTGCCGGGCCGATGCTCTGGCGTGGCGCGGCGGGAGCCTTGGGGGGTGCGGTCGGCGCATGGCCGAACTTCTCCTGCAGGAAGCGGCCGTGGGCGATGAGCGCCTGGGCGTCGGCCTGCAGCACCGCGTCGTACATCTTGTCCACGGTCGAGCCGAGGAGGTCGAGCTGGTCGACAAGGACCAGCAGCGATGTCTTCGCCCCCTCGATCGGCCGACTGTCGGCCCAGTCGCGCGGCAGCCGGAGGTACGCGCTCAACGCCTCGGGCAGGTAGTCGGTCGCCGTGGCCATCAGTGCGTACTGCTCGGCAGAGTCGAGGCCCGCGTTCCGCATCCTCGGCAGGGTCTCGCGCAGCCGCCTCGTGACCCGGTGCACACGGCTCAGGACAGCCGGCGGGACATACCCGTCGGCGGCGAGCTGGTCGACCTTGGCGAGCGAGTCCGCGATCTCCTCAGGCGTCGGGGGTGCCGGCGGCGGAGCTTGCTCGGAGGCAGGCTCCACCTGGTCGCCCTTCAGCCAGTCGAACAAGCCCATCGATGACAGCGTCCTGGCTCAGCGCGCGGTCTCGACGTTGAGCTCAGAGCCCGGGATCGGCGGCTGGCTGCGCTGTGAGCGGTCCAGGTAGTCCCGGGACTTCGCCACCTCGTTCTCGAGGACGCCGATCGTCTGCGCCATGTTGTCGAGCGCGCGCAGCTTGAACTCGTCGATCGAGTCCATCGTCGCGTAGATGTTCGCGAACGCCGACTTCAGCTGCTCGATGCCGATCGTCGAGGACGCCGCCTGCTCCTGGATGCGGGCCGAGTTGTCCTTGAGCATCTCGGACGTCTTCTGGATCATGTTCGAGGTCGTCGTGTTGAGCGCGGTGATCTGGTCGAGCACCAGCTGCTGGTTGCCGAGAGCCTGGGCGACGATCACGGCCGTACGAAGCGCGGAGACGGTGGTGGTCGCTGCGCGGTCGACGCCCTTGATGAGCTCGATGTTGTTCTTGATGATGATGTCGATCGCCAGGTAGCTCTGGATCGAGACGGCCAGCTGTGTGAGCAGGTCCTGGTGCTTCTGCCGGACGTAGAACAGGACGTCCTGGTTGAGCTGCTTCGCGCGTTCCGGGTCCGACATCTCGATCTCGGCGATGTTGGCCGTGAGCTTCGTGTCGAGCCGCTCGGCGATGTACACGTACTGGTTGAGCCGGCCCATGGTCTGCCAGAGGTTCTGCTTCTCCATGTTGAGCGCGACGTTGTCGCGGGTCAGCTCGTCCTGGCCCGAGCGCAGGGCGTGGAGGATCGCGTTGAGGTGCGACTGCGAGCTCTGGTACTTGCGGAAGTAGTCCTGCATCTTGTGGCCGAAGGGGAACAGCCCGAGGAACTTCTTGTCGACGCTGTCCTTGCCGGGGTCTAGGTCCTCGACCGTCCGGCGGAGGTCGACGAGCGTCTGGCCCACCTTGGAGCCCTGCGTCAGGTTGCCCTCCTTCAACGCCCGGACGGGCGTGTTGAGGAGCCGGTTCGAGGTCTCGGCGGCCTTGCGGACGTCCGCGTCGCCCATCGACCGTACGGCGTCGGCCTGGGCGGCGAAGTCCGGCGAGCCGGTCTGGGCCTTGGTGATCGCGCTCATGAAGGCGTCGACCTTCTGGTCGAGCACCGGCACCTGCGCCGCGTCGACCTGGGGCGCCATCTTCGGGGCCTGTGTGGTGGGCACGGCGGCGACGGCAGGCGGGGCCTCGAGCGTGAGGGTCGCCGTCGCGCTCGGCGGTGTCAGTGGGGCATAGGCAGCCTGGCCGGACTCGGACATGGGACACCTTTCAAACGGGAACGCGCAGCGTGCGACAGGTTCCGACCCAATGTACCGGTCGGTGCAGTGCGCAGCAGCGACCAGGATGTATCAGGCGCCCGAATCCGCGGCGGGCAGGGCGGGGCCGTCATCGGCCAGCACCTCGGCGAAGAGGTCTCCCTTGTCCGCGACCCGGGTGAGGACGTCCTCGGGGCCGAACCGCAGGGCATCCGGGCTGTCGGCAGCAGCCACCTCGTCCCACGTGATGGGCGTCGCCACCCACGGCCGCTCCTTGCCTCGCAGGGAGTAGGCGCAGACGGTGTTGCGGGCGGCCTTGTTCTGGAGGTAGTCGATGTAGATGCGCTCCGTACGGGCGGACTTCGCCATCGTGGCCACGAACAGGTCGGGGTATGCGCGGGTCAGCTCGGCGCCGAGCCGGGCGACGTACCGGACGACGTCCTCTGAGGGGGTGGGTGCGATCGGCGCCGACAGCTGCAGCCCCTTGGAGCCCGATGTCTTCACCGAGGCGATGAGGCCGTCCGCCGCCAGCCGGGCGGCGATGAGCAATGCACCCTTGCAGACGTCGACGATCGTCATCCCCGGCCCGGGGTCGAGGTCGACGACGCACGTCGTCGCGCGAGGCTCGTGCTCGGCCGCGAGGAGGACGGCCCCGTCACGGATCGTCGTGTGGGCGACCGTCCACTGGGGGGCGTGGAGCTCGAGGGCTGCGAGGTTGGCGAGGTAGACGAGGGTCGCCGGCTCCGTGACGACGAGGTACTCGATGAGGCCCTCCGTGCCCAGGACGGGCTGTACGGACAGCCAGTCCGGCGCCCCCGGCGGCATGTTCTTCTCGAAGAAGGGGGGCGACCCGACGCCGTTGGGGAACCTGACGCGCGTGATGCAGCGGCCGGCGAGGTGGGGCAGGATCGTCTCGGCGATGCCGAGGTAGTACGAGACGACCTCGGCCTTTGTGACGTGGGACGCCGGGAAGAGGACCTTGTCCAGGTTCGTCAGCGTGAGCGTCCGCTCACCGACCGTCGTGACGATGCTCTCGCCGGGCATGCCGTCACTCTAGGCGGCGGCCACGAGACACGTCGTGAGGGCACCGTACGCGCCGCCGCCAGGAGGCTGAGCGGCGAGGGGAGCTGTGCGTCCCGTACACCGTGCGCTCTCCCTCACGTTCACCGCAGCGCACCATCTCGTACAACGCGAAGGACCCCCGCAGCCGCGAGGGTCCTTCGTGGAGTGTGACTACAGCTGGAGTGTGATTACTGAGGTGGATTACAGGGCGTGGACGCGATCAGCCTGAGGACCCTTCGGGCCCTGCGTGATCTCGAACTCGACCTTCTGCCCCTCTTCGAGGGTGCGGAAGCCGGTGGTGTCGATCGCGGTGTAGTGGACGAAGACGTCCTGGTCGCCACCCTCTACGGCGATGAAGCCGTAACCCTTCTCGGCGTTGAACCACTTGACGGTTCCCTGAGCCATGCAACTTCTCCCGACTTGCTCGCTGAGATCGCACCTTGAGACCTCAGGCTGCTGGACACGGTCCGGACCTTCCCAAGCACAGCCCGGGCTGGAGCAGCACGCCCAGCCTTCCATACTTGAGCGCCGTCGGACAGTAACCGACGCAAAATCTAGAGAGGCCCTGGCGGAGCGAGGGACCCCGCCGATCGGCCGTTCATCCTGTCACCAGGGCGCTCGCGGCGACGACCGAATGGCAGGTCAAGGATGCATCCGTCAGCGGCATCTGTTTGCCTGGAGACGTGAACCCCCGGAGCCGACCGAGCTACCGGCTGCGGCCATCACCGCGCCAGGTCCTCGAGCGCGTCGAGCTCTCGCCTGAGCAGGAGGCGGTGGTCAGCCACCGGGGAGGGCCGCTGCTCGTCCTGGCGGGGCCGGGGACGGGCAAGACGACCACGATCGTCGAGGCTGTCGCCGCCCACATCGAGGACGGGCTGCCGGCCGACACCGTCCTCGTGCTGACGTTCTCGCGACGGGCGGCGCTCGACCTGCGCCGGCGGATCGCCGAGCGCCTCGGCCGCTCTGTCGTCACGCCGCGCGCCATGACGTTCCACGCCTTCTGCTACTCGGTGGTCAGGCGCTGGTCGGACCCTGAGCTGTACGGGATGACGCCGCGCCTGCTCACCGCTCCGGAGCAGGAGTTCCGGGTGCGGGAGGTGCTGGGCGGACGGTCCGCGACGCAGTGGCCGCCGGAGTACGCGCCGGCGTACGGCACGCGCGGCTTCGCCGGAGAGGTGCGAGGCGCGCTCGCTGCTGCCCGCCAGCTGGGCCTCGACGGCGACGTGCTCCGGCTGTACGGGTCGGTCGCCGAACGGCCGCAGTGGTCGGCGCTCGGCGACTTCTTCGACGAGTACCTCGACGTCCTCGAGCAGGAGCAGGTCCTCGACTACGCCGAGCTCGTGCACCGTACGAGGGTCCTGCTCACCGATCCCGAGGTGCTGGCCCAGGTGCGACGCTCGGCCGACGTGGTGTTCGTCGACGAGTACCAGGACACGGACCCCTCGCAGGTCGCCCTGCTGCGGCAGCTGGTGCCTCCGGGCGGCGACATCGTCGCCGTGGGCGACCCCGACCAGTCGATCTACGAGTTCCGCGGCGCCCGGCCGAGAGGCATCCTCGACTTCCCCGAGGAGTTCACCGACGTGGGCGGCATCCCGGCCGGCGTCATCGCCCTCTCCCGGACGCACCGGTTCGGCGAGGGTCTGGCCGACGCGACCCGGCGGATCTCGGCGCGCCTGCCGCTGCCTCGCCCGCTCCCTGACGCCCTGCGTGAGGCGTTCCGTGAGCCGGAGATCTCTCCCGGTACGCCACCGGGGCAGCTCGATGTGCTCACGTTCGACGACGCGGGGGCGGAGGCCGCGCACATCGCCGACCTGCTCCGCCGGGCCCACCTGCACGACGGCGTGGACTGGGACGACATGGCCGTGCTCGTACGGTCGGGGCGTCGTGACATCCCGCGCCTCACCCGGTCGCTCGTGGCTTCGGGGGTGCCGGTATCCGTGGCGGGCGACGAGATCGCCCTCGCGTCGGCGGAAGCCGTCTCACCCCTCCTCCTCGCGCTGGCCGTCGTCGCCGACCGTGGCCTTCTCGACGCCGACGCGGCGTCCCGCCTGCTGCAGAGCCCGCTCGCCCGGCTCGACTCCATCGACCTCCGGCGGCTGGGACGGGGCCTGCGGGACCTGGACCGAGCCGACGTCGGCCTCTCCGTCACCCTCGCGTCGTCCGAAGAGCTCGTGAGGCAGGCGCTCGAGGATCCGGACCTGCTCGCCGGTCTGGCCCCAACGGACGCGACGGCAGCGACCGCCCACCTCGCCGCACTGCTGGCTGAGTGCCGTGAGCTGGTGGCCCAGGGGGCGACCGCCCACGAGGCGCTCTGGTGCCTCTGGTCCGGGACGGACTGGCCGCAGCGTCTCCAGGTGCAGCTCGCGACCGGCGGTGACCCGGCAGCACGCGCGCACCGCGACCTCGACGCGCTGTGCGCCCTGTTCGACCTCGCCGAGCGCTCGGACGAGGTCACGGGCGGGCGGGGGGTGGTCGGCTTCCTCGCCGAGGTGGCCGCGCAGGAGATCCCCGCCGACACGGCTCGAGAGGCGACCGTCCGGCGGCCCGGCGTCCGCGTCCTCACGGCCCACCGGGCCAAGGGTCTCGAGTGGCCGCTCGTGGTCGTCGCCGGTGTTCAGGAGGGCGTCTGGCCGGACCCGAGGCGACGCGACAGCATGCTCGAGACCGACCTGCTCGGCGTCGACGGCCTCGTCGACCCGCCGCCCCCGAGTGTGCGGCTGGCATCCGAGCGTCGCCTCTTCTATGTCGCCTGCACCCGCGCGACAAGGCATCTCGTCGTGACAGCAGTGGCCGGTACCGACGGGGAGGGGGACCAGCCCTCACGGTTCCTGGATGAGCTGGGGGTCCGTGTACGGGCCGTGGCCGGACGTCCGGCACGGCCCCTCACGCTCGTGGGGCTCGTGGGCGAGCTTCGTCGTGCAGCGGTCGACCCGCAGGAGCCGCCGGCGGTCCGTGCTGCAGCCGCTCGCCACCTCGCCACCCTCGCAGACGAGGTCGACGTGTCCGGTCGCCAGGTCGTACCGCTCGCCGACCCCGCGCGGTGGTGGGGGCTGGCCGAGCCGTCGACAGGCCGGGCGCTCCGCGGCGGGGGCGAGCCCGTGAGCCTGTCGGGCAGCCAGCTCGGCACGCTTCTCGGCTGCCCCCGGCAGTGGTTCCTGCAGCGCAGGGCCGGCGCCGACCGGCAGCGGACGTCCGCGGCGGGCTTCGGCTCGGTCGTCCACGTCCTCGCCGAGCATGCGGTCGCCGAGGGAATCAGCCCCACCGAGCTCGGAGCGCACCTCGAACGCGTCTGGGACCAGATCCCGTTCGACGCCGTGTGGCTGTCGACCTCGGAACGTGCCGAGGCCGACGAGGCACTCGAACGGCTCGCGGGGTGGATCGAGTCGCGCGCCGGGCGAACGGTTCTGGGGGTCGAGGTCCCGTTCTCCGTCGAGGTCCCCACGAGCGCACAGCCCCTGAGGTTGACCGGCGTCGTCGACCGGCTCGACCTCACGTCCGACGGCCGCCTCGTCATCGTGGACTTCAAGACGGGTCGCCACGTCCCCACGCAGGGTGAGGCCGACTCGTTGGAGCAGCTCGGGGCCTACCAGCTCGCGGCGCAGCTCGGTGCCTTCTCGGAGCTGGCCGGCGAGGCTCAGGTGGGGGGCGCGGAGCTCGTCTACCTCCGCAAGCAGGACGGCCAGCAGCCGTACCCCAAGGTCCTGCGGCAGGCCTCGATCGTCGATGTCCCGTACCTCAAGCAGGAGCCCTCCCTGGCGGTCCTCGACGCCGAGGGCCGCCTCGCCGTGGGGCAGCAGGCCGACCACCAGACCTGGGTGCACCATCGCCTGGAGACGGCGGCCCGAGTCCTCGCCTCCGAGCGGTACGTCGCGACCGTGGGCGACTCCTGCCGCTACTGCCCGTTCCAGTTCAGCTGCCCGGCCCGTGGCGAGGGACGGCAGGTGGTCGAGTGAACGGCACGGTGACGTCGTTGGCGGCATGGCGCACGACGCGGCGGGATACGGCGATCCGCACCCCGGAGGACCTCGTCGCGGCCGTCGGTGTGCCGTTCAGCGACGAGCAGCTCGCGGCCATCACGGCTCCCCTGGAACCGACCGTCGTCATCGCCGGCGCGGGGTCGGGCAAGACCACCGTCATGGCGGCCCGGGTCGTCTGGCTCGTCGGTACGGGTCAGGTCCGTCCGGGCCAGGTGCTCGGGCTCACGTTCACCCGCAAGGCGGCTGCGGAGCTGGCCCACCGGATCCGTACGGCACTCGTCACCTCGGGCGTCCTCAGCGCGGACAGCGTCGACGACGAGGGCGAGCAGGTGATCCTCACGTACGACTCGTTCGCCTCGCGGCTCGTGTCCGAGCACGGCCTGTGGCTCGGCTACGAGACGGACCCGACGATGATCACGGGCGCCGCGCGGTACCGGTTGGCCTCGCGGGTGGTGACATCGGCCGCCGGCCCGTTCGAGGAGCTGTCCCGGCTCCGGCCCGACTCGGTCACCGAGCGCGTCCTCGCGCTGGACTCCCAGCTGGCCTCCCACCTCGTCGACGACGCCCAGCTCGACGACGAGACCCGTGCCTTCGTCCTGGAGCTGGCGAACGCGCCGACCTGGCGCGGGAACGTCTACCAGTCGGTGCGACGCGCCGAGGCCGTGGCGAGGGAGCGGCTCGAGCTCGCCTCGCTCGTACGGTCGTACGCGGAGCTGAAGCGCGAGCTCGGCTACGTCGAGTTCTCCGACCAGATGGCGGCTGCCGCCCGGATCGCGACCCGTGTGCCACAGGTGGCCGGACAGCTGCGGGACCAGTACCGCGTCGTCCTGCTGGACGAGTACCAGGACACGTCCGCCGCCCAGGCCCTCCTGCTCAAGGGGCTGTTCTCCGGCGAGGACCCCGAGCTGGGACGGGGGCACCCGGTGACCGGGGTGGGGGACCCCTTCCAGGCGATCTACGGCTGGCGCGGTGCGGCGGCGAGCAACATCC
>JACRAA010000031.1 GCA_016213595.1 Actinomycetota bacterium
CCGAAGACGTTGGACTCGCTCATGCGGCTCGACCTCCCGGCGGGTGTCGACATCGAGATCAAGCTCCCGAGAGGCAAGTGACGATGACCTACGAACGCAATGTGAAGGGCCTGCTGGGCACCAAGCTCGGCATGACCCAGGTCTGGGACGAGAACAACCGCGTCGTCCCCGTGACCGTGATCCAGGCCGGACCCTGCGTGGTCACGCAGGTCCGTACGCCGGCGCAGGACGGCTACTCCGCCGTACAGCTCGGCTTCGGCGCCGTGAAGGCGACCTCGGTCAACAAGCCGGACGCCGGCCACTTCGAGAAGGCGGGTGTCACGCCGCGGCGTCACCTGCTCGAGCTCCGCACGAGCGACGCCAGCGAGTACACGCTCGGCCAGGAGGTCACCAGTGACGTCTTCGCCGCCGCCGACATCGTCGACGTGACGGGCGTGACGCGCGGCAAGGGCACCTCCGGTGTCATGAAGCGCCACGGCTTCAAGGGCCTCGGCGCTGCCCACGGTGTCCACCGCAAGCACCGCTCGCCCGGCTCCATCGGCCAGTCGTCGACGCCGTCGCGCGTCTTCCCCGGTCTCAAGATGGCGGGCCGCATGGGCGTGGAGAAGAAGACGATCCAGAACCTGACCGTGCACGCGATCGACGCCGAGCGCGGGCTCATCCTCGTGAAGGGTGCCGTTCCCGGCCCCAAGGGAGCGCTCGTCGTCATCCGTTCCGCCGCGAAGAAGGGTGGCAACGCATGAGCGAGACCTTGAAGGTCGACGTCCTCGGCGCCGACTCGCAGACGTCGGCCGAGCTCCCCGCTCACCTGTTCGACGTCCAGACGAACATCCCCCTGATCCACCAGGTGGTCGTGGCCCAGCAGGCCGCCGCCCGCCAGGGCACGCACTCCACGAAGACCCGGGGCGAGGTGTCCGGCGGTGGTATCAAGCCATGGCGCCAGAAGGGCACCGGCCGTGCCCGGCAGGGTTCGCGCCGCGCCCCGCAGTGGAACGGTGGTGGCATCGTCCACGGGCCGCACCCGAGGTCGTACGCCCAGCGCACCCCCAAGAAGATGGTCGCCGCCGCTCTGCGCGGAGTCCTCTCCGACCGGGTCCGCGACGGCAAGCTCTTCGTGCTCGACACCATCGTGTCCGGCGAGCTGCCCTCGACGAAGGCCGCGCTGGCCTCGCTCGCCGCGATCGGCGACTACACGTCCGCGATCGTGGTGCTGCACCGCGACGAGGACCTCGCCTGGCTGAGCCTGCGCAACCTCGCGGGTGTCCACGCGATCGCCGTCGACCAGCTCAACGTGTACGACGTGCTCGTCAACGAGTCCGTGGTGTTCACGAGCAGGGCGCTCGACGCGTTCGTGAACGGGCCGCACGGGGGCAAGGCTGCGAAGGCTGTCGCCACCTCCACCGAGGCCGAGGCAGCCGAGCCTGCAGAGGCAGTTGAGGCTGAGCAGCCGGCCAAGGCCGAGAAGCCCGCCAAGGCGGCCAAGGCGACCAAGCCCGCCGAGGACGAGAAGCCCGCCGAGCCGAAGGCCAAGAAGGCCATGAAGGCCACCGACGAGGAGGCAGCGAAGTGAGCGACGCCCTGAAGATCCGCGACTACCACGACGTCCTTCTGGCGCCGGTCGTCAGCGAGAAGAGCTACGCCCTGCTCGACCAGAACAAGTACACGTTCCTCGTCGACCCGTCGGCGAACAAGACCGAGATCAAGATCGCGGTCGAGAAGGTGTTCAAGGTCTCGGTCACGGGCGTCAACACGATCAACCGTGCGGGCAAGAAGCGTCGGACGCGGTACGGGACGGGCCGTCGGCCCGACACCAAGCGCGCCATCGTGACCGTGGCCGACGGCGACCGTATCGACCTGTTCGCTCAGGCCTGACGAGTAAGGACGAACACAAGTCATGGGTATTCGTAAGTTCAAGCCGACGACACCGGGTCGCCGTGGCTCGAGCGTGGCCGACTTCGTCGAGGTGACGCGCAGCACTCCTGAGAAGTCGCTGCTGTCGCCGAAGCCGAAGACCGGCGGACGCAACAACCAGGGCCGGATCACGACGCGCCACATCGGCGGCGGCCACAAGCAGGCCTACCGTCTCGTGGACTTCAAGCGCTACGACAAGGACGGGGTCCCGGCCAAGGTCGCTCACATCGAGTACGACCCGAACCGGACCGCCCGCATCGCGCTGCTCCACTACGCGGACGGTGAGAAGCGGTACATCATCGCCCCGCTGGGCCTGACGCAGGGTGCGGCCGTGGAGGCCGGCGAGGGCGCGGACATCCGTCCGGGCAACAACCTCCCGCTCCGCAACGTCCCGGTCGGTACCACCGTCCACGCCGTCGAGCTCCGCCCCGGCGGCGGCGCCAAGCTCGGCCGCTCGGCCGGTGCTGCCATCCAGCTCGTCGCCCGTGAGGGCCGCTTCGCCACGCTGCGCATGCCCTCGGGCGAGATGCGCATGGTGGACGTGCGGTGCCGCGCGACGATCGGGACGGTCGGCAACTCCGAGCAGTCCAACATCAACTGGGGCAAGGCCGGCCGCATGCGGTGGAAGGGCGTCCGCCCGACCGTCCGCGGTGTGGCGATGAACCCGATCGACCACCCACACGGTGGTGGCGAGGGCAAGACGTCCGGCGGTCGTCATCCGGTGAGCCCGTGGGGCAAGCCCGAGGGTCGCACCCGCGACACCAACAAGGCCTCGAGCCGCCTCATCATCCGTCGCCGCAAGTCCGGCAAGAAGCGCTGATCGGAGCCAGGAGAGATGCCACGCAGCCTGAAGAAGGGCCCCTTCATCGATGACCACCTCGCCAAGAAGGTCGAGGCTCAGAACGAGAAGGGCACCAAGAACCCGATCA
>JACRAA010000225.1 GCA_016213595.1 Actinomycetota bacterium
CGGTGAGCGGCGGGTACCAGGGGACGTCGCGTCCCTCGAGGGGTCCAGCCGGGTCGGCCACTGCCACGAGCTCGACCCGTCCCATCGCGGCCAGCCGGTCGACCCGCTCCAGGTGGATCGAGCCGAACCCACGCAGTCCGACCTGGGCCACTCGTACGACTCCGCTCACATCACCGCTCCTGTCCGCCACGGGATGATCTCCTCGTTGCCGACACCGAGGTCCTCGGATGCCGTGGTGCGACCCGAAGCCGTGGCGCAGATCAGGTCGAGCAGCTCTTCGCCGAGCTCGGCGATGGGACGTCCGTCCAGCACCGGCCCGCAGTCGAGGTCGATGTCGCCGGACAGCCGCCGCGCGAGGTCGGAGTTCGTCGACAGCTTGAGGGTGGGCGTGGGCTTCGACCCGAACACCGAGCCTCGGCCGGTCGTGAAGCAGACGAGCGTGGCGCCCCCGGAGACCATGCCGGTCACCGAGACCGGGTCGTAGCCGGGCGTGTCCATGACCACGAGTCCGTGGTCCGGCACCCGCTCCCCGTAGTCGACGACAGCGGTCAGAGGCGCGGTACCGGCCTTGGCCACCGCACCGAGCGACTTCTCCACGATGGTCGTGATGCCGCCCGCCTTGTTGCCCGCCGACGGGTTCGCGTCGAGCGTCGCACCGTTGTCGGCGGCGTACGTCTCCCACCAGGCGATCTTCGCGTACAGCGCCTCGGCCACGGCCGGGTCCTGCGCCCGCGCCGCCAGCAGGTGCTCGGCCCCATAGATCTCGGGCATCTCCGCGAGGATCGTCGTGCCACCCGCGGCCACGATGACGTCGCTCGCATAGCCCAGGACGGGGTTCGCCGTCATCCCCGACCAGGCATCCGACCCGCCGCACTTCAAACCGAGGACGAGCTCGGAGAGCGCGCACTCCGTACGTTCCACGCCGATCCGGCCCGCCAGCTCCGTCACCAGCTCGACACCCTTGCGTACGGCCGCCTTGGTGCCGCCGACGTCCTGGATCGTGTACGCGACCGTGGGGACGTGGGTCACGCCGAGGTCGGCGAGGAACTGGTCCATCGTCAGCACCTCGCAGCCGAGCCCCACGACCACGAGGCCGCCGATGTTGGGGTGGGTCGCGTAGCCGACGAGCGTGCGGCGCAGCGTCTCCCACGCCGGCCCCTTCGCCTCGAGACCGCAGCCCGAGCCGTGCGTCAGGGCGACGACGCCGTCGACGCCCTCGGGCAGGTCGACGAGGTCGAAGTGGCGCGCGACGTGCTGGGCGACCGTCGCCGAGCAGTTGACCGTGGTCAGGACGCCGATGTAGTTGCGGGTGGCGACCCGGCCGTCCGGTCGGCGGATGCCCCGGAACGTACGAGGGGCCGAGCTGGCCGGCGCCGTACCGGCGTGCGTGTCCTCGGTGACCCGAGCCTCCCGCGGCGGCATCCCCAGGTTGTGCGTGTGGATGTGCCCGCCTCTCGGCACGTCCTCGACGACCGCGCCGATGATCTGGCCGTACTTGTGCACGAGCGAGCCGGCGGCGAGATCCCGTCGGGCCACCTTGTGGCCAGGCACGACGTCGTCCCGCAGCGTCAGCGGCTGCTCGCCCGCGAGGGTGACGGTCTCGCCGGACTCCAGGGGACGCAGTGCGACGTACACGTCATCCGTCCCGTGGAGGAGCAGCAGGTCGGACGAGCTCACGAGCGCCGCGGTGGTGCAGTCGTGTCGCGGATGACGAGCGCCGTCGGCAGCAGCTGCTGCACGGGGACGGCGTCGGCGTCAGCGAGGGTGCGTTCCAGCAGGGCGACCGCAGCCTCTCCCGCCTCGTAGCGCGGCACCCCCACGGTCGTGAGCGCCGGCACCGCCAGCTGGGAGAGCATCGTGTTGTCGCAGCCCACGACCGACATGTCCCGGGGCACGCTGACCCCGCGTGCGGCGAAGCGCCGCATGGCGCCGATCGCGACGACGTCGTTGTACGCGATGAGGGCGGTCGCGGGTGTTGCGAGGGCCAGGTCCGCAGCGGCGAGGCCGCCGTCGATGGTGGGCGCGACCGAGCCCAGCTCGTACAGGCACACGCCCAGCTCGGCGGCGTGGTGCCGCAGGGAGGCCGTACGCATCCCTCCCGACCAGGACTGGATGGGTCCGGCGGCGTACGCGACGTTGTCGTGACCCAAGGCCCGGACATTGACGAGCGCCTGCCGAATCCCCTCTGCGAAGTCCGCGCTCACGCTCCACCAGCCCGGTGCCTGACGGTGGATGAGCACGATCGGGATGTTCAGGTCGTCCGGCAGGTCCTCGATCTCCGAGCGTGGGGAGGCGAGGATCACGCCGTCGACCTGGCGTGCGAGGCTCCGCAGGGCGTCGCCCTCCAGGCGTGCCTGCTCGTCGGTGTCCGCGACGAGGATCGCCTGGCGGGCCTCACGGGCTCGACGTTGCACACCCTTGATGATGTCCGCGAAGAACGGGTTCGCAAGGTCGGGGACGATGAGGCCGATGTTGCCGGAACGGCCGGTGATCAGCCGCCTGGCGGCAGGGTTCGGGCTGTAGCCCAGGCGCCGAGCCTCGGTGAGGACCTTGCGGCGCGTGAGCTCCGAGACGGCTCCCGCCTCGGAGAACGCACGCGAGACCGTGGCGACCGACACGCCGGCCGCCCGCGCCACATCGCGGCTCGTCGACGTCATCGGACCTCCCAGGAATCGCTACCGCAACGTTGCGAAGCGCGTTACGCAAGCACACACGTGACTATCGAACCCCGGCTTGGCGCAAGCCGTCAAGCGAAGCGTAAACGTTTCCAGGTAGTTGCACTGCTCGGCGACCGACGGCGTCCTCAAGGGCGGATCCCCACGGGGTCGACCATGTTCTCCTCGACCGGTATGGACATGTGCGCACGGTTCACCGCGCTGCACACGGCACGCAGCGAGGCGGTGAGCATGCTCGAGTCGACCCCGACCCCCCAGTACACCTGCGTCGCGTCGTCGCCGGCGACCTCCGCCTCGACGTACGCGGCGGCCTTGGCCTCCCCGCCGGGCGACAGGGCGTGCTCGTGGTAGTCAAGCACCCGGACGTCGTACTCGAGCAGCTGCAGCGCGTCGACGAACGCGGACAGGGGGCCGTTGCCCTCGCCGGAGATCGTGCGTTGCACACCCCGGTCGCGGACCGTGGCGGTGACGTTGTAGCCGTTCCCGTTCGAGACGGTCGTGCACGTGACGAGCTCCAGCGGCTCGACGGTGTCGAGGTACTCGGTCGCGAAGATCTCGCCCATCGTCTGGCTCGTGACCTCGCCGCCCTCGGCATCGGTGTGCTGCTGGACGACGCGGGAGAACTCGATCTGGAGCCGGCGCGGCAGGTCGAGGTGGTGGTCCGACTTCATGATGTACGCCATGCCGCCCTTGCCGGACTGGCTGTTCACGCGGATCACGGCCTCGTACGAACGGCCCACGTCGTGCGGGTCGATGGGCAGATACGGGGCCTCCCAGGCGACCTCGTGAAGCCCGACGCCCTGCGCGACGGCCTGCTTCTCGAGGTCCTCCAGCCCCTTCTTGATCGCGTCCTGATGTGAGCCGGAGAACGCCGTGTAGACGAGGTCGCCCGCGTACGGATGGCGAGGGTGTACGGGCAGGCCCGTGCAGTACTCGACAGTGCGGCGGATCTCGTCGACGTCGGAGAAGTCGACCTGCGGGTCGATGCCCTGGCTGAACAGGTTCAGGCCCAGGGTGACGAGGTCGACATTGCCCGTGCGCTCCCCGTGGCCGAACAGGCATCCCTCGACGCGGTCCGCGCCGGCCATCAGGGCCAGCTCGGTGGCCGCCACCGCGGTCCCCCGGTCGTTGTGCGGGTGGAGGGAGACCGCCACGTACGGACGGTTCTTCACGTGCCGGGAGAAGTACTCGATCTGGTCCGCGTACGTGTTGGGCGTGGACCGCTCGACGGTCGCCGGCAGGTTGAGGATGATCTCGCGCCCCTCGCCCGGCTGCCACACGTCCATCACCTCGTTGCAGACCTCGATGGCGAAGTCCGTGGGTGTCTGCGTGAAGATCTCAGGGCTGTACTGGTAGCCGAACTCCGTGTCGGGGATGAGCTTCTCCGCGTACTTCATGACGAGCCGCGTCCCGTTCCTGGCCATCTCGACGCACTCGGCCTCGGAGATGCGGAAGACGACGCGGCGGAACAGCTCGGCTGTCGCGTTGTACAGGTGGATGTTCGCGCGGTGAGCGCCCACCAGGCTCTGGGCCGTCCGCTCGATGAGGTCCTCGCGGGCCTGGGTGAGGACCGAGATCTGGACGTCCTCGGGGACGCGGTCCTCCACGATGAGCTTGCGCACGAAGTCGAAGTCCGTCTGCGACGCCGACGGGAAGCCGATCTCGATCTCCTTGTAGCCCATGCCGACCAGGAGCTCGAACATGCGCAGCTTCCGCGAGGGAGTCATCGGGTCGATGAGCGCCTGGTTGCCGTCCCGCAGATCGGTGGACAGCCACCGGGGGGCGTGTGAGATCTTCTTCGTCGGCCAGGTGCGGTCGGGCAGGTCGATCGGTACGAACGGGCTGTACCGCTGGTAGGGCATCGGGGACGGCTGCTGTACGGGCAGTCCGTGCTGCGGCGTTGTGCCGAAGGTGTTGGTCATGTCTTGGTCCTCGCTGGTCAGTGTGGGTGCCGACACGCAGCTACTCCGCAGCGAGGAGGCCGGCGTTACTGGGCCTCGCTGCGGCAGCCAAGAAGGAGGGTCGCCCGCGACATGGGAGCCACCTTAGCCCAGGACCCCTAGAACTGCCATGACGAGAACGCCCACGACTAGAACTGCCATGACCTCTTGGACAGCCCGTACCAGAAGCCGTCGATGACGCTGGTGCTCTCGTGGTTCGTGCCGGCCGCTGCCCCGAGGGCGACGTAGAGAGGAGCCCAGTGCTCGGTACGGGGATGGGCCTCGCGAGCTGCAGGAGCTGTCCGCTCGAAGTCCAGGATGCCTTCGATGTCCCTGGCCGCCAGGGCTTCCGCCGCCCAGTGGTCGAACTCGCTCGAGGCCGTGGGCGGGGTACCGCCCGGCCCCTCCTGAGGGTGGAACCAGCGCAGGTTGTGCGTGGTGAAGCCGGAGGTGACGATGAGCGTGCCCTCGTCGCGGAGCTCCGCGAGGCGCTCCCCCAGCGCGTACAGCTTCCGGGGGTCGAGGGTCGGCAGGCTCAGCTGCAGGACAGGCACGTCGGCCGCGGGGAACATCTCGACCAGTGGGACGTACGCGCCGTGGTCGAGCCCTCGCCCGGGATCCTGCCGCACGGAGCCGCCGACCGCGCGCGCCACCTTCTGGGCGAGCTCGGGAGCAGGCGGAGCGTCGTACGTCACCTGGTAGTAGCGGTCCTCGAACCCCCAGAAGTCGTAGACCAGCGGCGTATGGGCTGTCGTCGACGAGATGGTCGCGGGCGCGGCCTCCCAGTGAGCCGACACCACGAGGATGTCCTTCGGCTTCGGCACGTCCTTGCCCCAGGCCCGGAGCTCGCCGGTCCAGGTCTCGTCGTCCGCCAGGGGCGGTGCGCCGTGTGACAGGTACAGGACGGGTGCGGTAGCCATACGACGATGGTACGCGGATTTAGTTGTAGTTTCAACCATCTGGGAGGGCTGATGTCCACTGTTCGCCCCGGCGCTAGGGTCGGCGACGTGCCAGCCCAGCTCCCCCTGACCGCCGCCGAGCTCACCGGCCCGCACCTGCGGCTCGGACCGTTGACGGAGGCAGACTGCCCGGACCTCGCCCGCGTCCTCATGCAGCCGGAGGTGTACGCGCACGGCTACGTCATGCACGAGCGACCGACGACGTACGAGGCGGCGCTCGCGATGGCCCTCGCCGGCTACGCGCAGGCCGCACCACCGAACGGGCTGGGGCACGGCCGTACGGTGTATGCGATCCGGCTGGCCGTCGACGCGCTCCGCGCCCCCGCCGGGACGTTCGTGGGCACGAGCAGCCTGGGCGACTTCGTCCCCGAGCGTGAGTCCGCCCATCTCGGCTGGACGCTGTACGACAGCCGGTTCTGGTCGACGTTCGTCAACCCCGAGGCCAAGCTCGTCCTCCTGACGCATGCCTTCGAGACGCTCGGCTACGGCCGGGTCAAGATCCAGACCGACATCCTCAACACGCGCAGCCAGGCGGCGATCGCCAAGCTCGGTGCGGTACGGGAGGGCGTGCTCCGTCGCGATGTGCCGCGGTACGACGGTACGTGGCGGGACACCGTGGTCTTCGGCATCACGGTCGACGACTGGCCCTCCGTGAAGAGAGGCCTCCAAGCCCGCCTGGCGTGACCCGCCCTCAGCCACCCACGCCCGTCGGCTCACCCCGTTATGGTCGGTTCACCATGTTAAGTGGGTGAGTTGTACGTTCTCATGGCAGATCTGCCATGAGAACATCCGGTTCACCTACTTAACATGGTGAACCACCGAAGAGCTGGTGAACCACCATCGAGCGCGGCGCGCGTCAGAAGCCCAGCCGGTTGAGGTGCTTGGCGTCGCGCTGCCACTCCTTGAGCACCTTGATGTGGAGGGCCAGGTGCACCGGGACGCCGAGGAGCTCGGCGATCTGGGTCCGCGCGGCCGAGCCGACCTCCTTCAGCCGGGAGCCCTGGTGGCCGATGAGGATGCCCTTCTGCGAGTCCCGCTCGACGATCATCGACGCGAAGATCTCCATGAGCGGCTTGTCCGCCGGCCGGCCCTCACGCAGCCTCATCTCGTCGATGACCACGGTGATGGAGTGGGGAAGCTCGTCCCGGACGCCCTCGAGCGCCGCCTCCCGGATCAGCTCGGCGACCCTCGTCTCGGTCGGCTCGTCGGTGACGACGTCGTCCGGGTACAGCGCAGGCCCCTCGGGGAGCAGCGAGCAGAGGAGGTCGCAGACGAGGTCGACCTGCTCGCCGGTGACGGCAGAGACCGGGACGATGTGCTCCCAGCGCAGGCCCACCGACTCCTCGAGCTGCTGGATCTCCATGAGGTGGGACCGGAGCCGCGTGCTGCTCACGAGGTCGGACTTCGTCGCGAGCGCGACCAGCTTCGGGCGCTGGGGCAGCGAGGCGACCTCCTTGACGATGAACGTGTCGCCGGGTCCGATGTGCTGGTTCGCCGGCAGACAGACCGCGACGACGTCGACCTCGGTCCACGTGTCGCGGACGAGCGTGTTCAGCCGCTCCCCCAGCAGTGTGCGCGGCTTGTGCAGGCCTGGCGTGTCGACGAGGACGAGCTGCGAGTCCTCCCGGTTGATGATGCCGCGCACCGTGTGGCGCGTCGTCTGCGGCTTCGAGGAGGCGATGGCGATCTTCTCGCCGACAAGGGCGTTCGTCAGCGTCGACTTGCCCGCGTTGGGCCTTCCGACGAAGCAGGCGAAGCCGGAGCGGTGCGTCATGACGGGTTCTCCTCGGCGGCCTGTCGGGCCAGTTGGGTGGCGGCGTCGGCCGCACGGTCGTCGGCGTCGGACTCGCGACGGACCAGGACCGTACCGATCTGGTTGCGCCGCCCTGCCGGCCTGTCGGCGATGAGCTCGAGACCGTGCCAGGTGACCGTCGAGCCGGGGATGGGCACCTTGTTGAGCTGCTTCGCCATGATGCCGCCCACCGAGTCGACGTCGTCGTCGTCGAGCTCCATGTCGAAGAGCTCGCCGAGGTCGTCGAGCGGGAGCCGCGAGACGACCCGGTAGTAGCCCTCAGACAGCTCCGTGACCGACGGCGCCTCGTCGTCGTACTCGTCCACGATCTCCCCGACGATCTCCTCGAGGATGTCCTCGATCGTGGCGAGCCCTGCCGTACCGCCGAACTCGTCGACGACGACCACCACGTGGCTCCGGTGCAGCTGCATCTCCCGGAGCAGGTCGTCGACCGGCTTGGAGTCGGGGCAGAACGTCGCGGGACGCATGAGCGAGGTGACCATCTCGGACGTCTGTGCGGCAGGGTTGTCGTACACGCGCTTCATGACGTCTTTGAGGTACAGGATCCCCACGATGTCATCGAGGCCTCCGACGCCGACGACAGGGATGCGGCTGAACCCCGAGCGCAGCGCCAGCGAGGTCGCCTGCCGCAGCGTCTTGTGCGCCTCGATGAAGACCACGTCCGGCCTCGGCACCATGACCTGCTTGACGATCGTGTCGCCCAGGTCGAACACCGAGTGGATCATCCGCCGTTCCTCGGCCTCGATCTGGTTCGACGCCTCAGCGCGGTCGACGTACTCGCGCAGCTCGTCCTCGGACGCGAAGGGGCCGTCGGGGTAGCCACGGCCCGGGGTGATGATGTTCCCGACGACGATCATGATCTGGGGCGCGAAGAACAGCACGGTCGTGAGCAGGCTCATGATGCGTCCTGTGCGCAGCGTGACGCTCGTCGGGTTCTGGCGTCCGAGCGTCCGGCCCCCCACACCCGCGACGACGAACAGCACCACGACGGCGATCAGCGCGGTCAGCAGCACCCGGGGGCCGGTCTCGGTGACCACCTCCGAGACGCGGATGCCGATCATCGCCACGGCCAGCACCTCGAACGTGAGGAACAGGAACTGCGCGGTGGCGAGGGTGGGCGCAGGGTCGGCGAGGATCTGCTCGACGCGTGCCGCTCCGGTCACGCCCTCCTCGACGAGGTGCTTGGCGCGGGCCCGCGTCATCGTCGCGTACGCCGCGTCGATCATCGCGAACACGGCCGCGAGCAGGACGAAGACGATGGTGAGGCCGATCTCGAACCACTGGGTCACGTGGACGCGTCACTCGCTTAGGTCGTCGGATGCTTGGGGGCAGTCTAGCGAGGCGCGCGGGTCGGGCGGCTCGGCCTCACGCTCGTGCGAGCTTGCGGGCGTTCCAGGCGGCGATGATCTGGTCGTTGAGGCCGAACATCACGGCCTTCTCCTCCGGCTCGGCATGGTCGAAACCGAGAAGGTGGAGGATCCCGTGGACCAGGAGGTACTCGGCCTCCTCGTCGGTCGTACGGCCGTTGTCCGCCGCCTGGCGGGCCGTCACGGCCGGGCAGAGCACGATGTCGCCGAGCAGCCCCAACGGCGGCTCCTCGTCGTCCTTCGGCGGCCGGAGCTCGTCCATCGGGAAGCTCAGCACGTCGGTGGGTCCGGGCTCGTCCATGAACCGTACGTGGTAGTCGGCCATCGTCGTCTCGTCGACGAGCATGATCGAGACCTCGGCCTGGGGATGGATCCGCAGCCGGTCCAGCGCGAACCGGGTGAGTGCGACGAGTCCGAGCTCGTCCGCCTCGACGCCCGACTCGTTGTTCAGGTCGATCATCACGACCTCCTGGTCGTGGGGAGCGACGCCTCGTAGCGGTCGTAGGCAGCGACGATCCGGCCCACCAGCTGATGTCGTACGACGTCGTGGCTGGTCAGCTGGCAGAACGCGACGTCGGCCAGACCGTCGAGGACGGACTGCACCTCGCGGAGCCCCGACCGCTGCCCCCCGGGCAGGTCGACCTGGGTCACGTCACCCGTCACGACCATCGTCGAGCCGAAGCCGAGCCGCGTGAGGAACATCTTCATCTGCTCCGCCGACGTGTTCTGCGCCTCGTCGAGGATGATGAACGCGTCGTTGAGGGTGCGGCCTCGCATGTATGCGAGCGGCGCGACCTCGATGGCGCCCGCCGTGAGCAGCCGCGGTACGGAGTCAGGGTCGACCATGTCGTGGAGCGCGTCGTACAGGGGGCGCAGGTACGGGTCGATCTTGTCGTTGAGCGTGCCGGGGAGGAACCCGAGCCGCTCCCCCGCCTCGATCGCGGGCCGGGTGAGGATGATCCGGTTGACTCGCTTGTCCTGCAGCGCGGCAACAGCCTTGGCCATGGCGAGGTACGTCTTGCCCGTGCCGGCGGGCCCGATGCCGAAGACGACCGTGTGGGCGTCGATCGCGTCCACATAGCGCTTCTGGTTCAGGGTCTTGGGACGGATCGTCTTCCCACGGCTCGACAGGATGTTCTGCGTGAGGACCTCGGCGGGACGCAGCTCGCCCGCCTCCTTCGTCATCCCGACCACACGCTCGACGTCGGCCGCGGACAGGCCCTGGCCCGTACGCAGGATGGTCACCAGCTCGGTGAGCACCTCGGCCGCATGGGCGACGGCGACCGGGGAGCCCGAGAGGGTGACTTCGTTGCCGCGGACATGGATGTCGGCCTCGAGGTCACGCTCCAGGATGCGGAGGTACTCGTCGCGCGGTCCCAGGACGTTGACCATGCTGATCGACGCGGGGATGCTCAGCCGTCTCTCAGCGGCGGGACCTGTGGCTGCCTGATGTGTGATGGTTCTCCCTCTCCGGCTCGTGCGACCCGCCCATCCTAGGCGGGCGTTCCCAGCGGGACCACGCCCGTCACGTCAGGTGCCGGCGGCAAAACGGTCGGTCGCGGCGACGAGCTCGGCGGCGATGGCCGGCTCGGTGGCCGAGTGCCCGGCCAGGACGACGCGGAGGTCGGCCTCCGGCCAGACGTCGCACAGGTCGTAGGCGTTGCGGACCGGGCAGCACACGTCGTACTGCCCGTGGACGATGACGGTCGGGATGTGGC
>JACRAA010000226.1 GCA_016213595.1 Actinomycetota bacterium
GGCCTAGGGCGATGATGCGGCGGCGGATGTTGAGCTCCCCGTCCTTGGTCAGTAGGTACTGACGCCCGGTGACCTTGAGACCACGTTCGGGGTCGCTGGTCCCAATGGGTTCGGACGGTGTGGGTGGGATCGCCCTGGGGTCCAGGGCTAGGGCCTGGGCCGGGGTCCGCATTCAGATCGCTTGGTGGGGTCGGTGGTGGTTGTAGCGGTCCTCGAAGAGGCCCAAGAGTCGCTGTAGATGGGCGAGGTCCTCAGGGACCTCATGGGCGGTGAGCCAGCGCTGGGTGGTCTGGTGGATCCGTTCGTTCTTGCCCTGGGTCTGGGGGTGACCGGGCTTCCCGGTGATCGGTTTACAGCCCAGCTCCCGCAGTCGAGCCACCAGCCGGGTGGTGCGACCGAGGCGGTCCTGGTTGAACGCGGTGCCGTTGTCGGACAGGAACAGGCAGGGGACCTGACCTGCGGCGGTGATGGCTTTGTCGAGCACGACCAGGGCGTCGGTGACGTTCTCGCTGGTCGCGACATGAGTGGCGATCAGATACCGGGAGTGGTCATCGAGGACCTGGTAGATACACGCGGTGCTGCCATCGCCCAGCGGCCACCAGAACGCGTCGAGCTGCCAGCACTCGTGGACCGCGGCGAACTCGAAGCGGCGATACGAGGACCGGGGCCGCTTCTGCGGCTGCGGGGCCTGAATCGCCCCAGGTTTGATGCCGCATCCTTTTGAGTTGGAAGGATGCGAACCATGCCGAAGAAGATCGATCCGAAGGTCAAGGAGCGGTGCGTGCGGCAGGTGCTGGAGCACTTGCCGGAGTTCCCCTCGCTGACCGCGGCCGCTGAGGTCGTTGCCCGCCGCGAGGGCCTTGGCAAGGAGACGGTGCGCCGCTGGGTCGTACAGGCCCAGATCGACGGCGGCCAACGCCAGGGCGCCACCAGCGAGGAGCTCGCCGAGATCAAGGACCTGAAGGCCAAGGTCCGCCGCCTGGAGGAGGACAACGAGATCCTGCGCCGGGCCTCGATTTTCTTCGCGGGGGAGCTCGACCCCCGCAACCGCTGATCGTCGCGTTCATCGACGAGCTGCGGGCCGAGGGCCACGCGGTCGAGTCGATCTGCCGGGTCCTGCGCGAGCAGGGCTGTCAGATCGCCGCGCGGACCTACCGGGACTGGGCGCGGGCCAATCGTCCTGTCGCGGCACGGACGATCAGCGACGCCGCGGTCGCCAACCAAGTTCGGGATCTGGTCTGGAAGGTCGACCACGAGGGCGTGCGCAGGATGACACCCGAGGGTCTGTACGGGCGCCGGAAGATGACCGCCCTCGTGTGCCGCACGACACCGCGGGCCTCGCCCGGAAGCGTGGACCGGGCGATGAGATCTCTTGGCCTGCAAGGGATCCGGCGCTCGAAGGGGATCCGGACCACGATCCCCGCGAAGGACGGCAAGCGGGCCGGTGACCTCCTCGACCGGGACTTCACCGCTGAGGCCCCGAACCGAACCTGGGTCATGGACTTCACCTACGTCCGCACCTGGGCGGGGTTCGTCTACGTCGCGTTCATCCTCGACGTCTTCGCCCAGAAGATCGTCGCGTGGAACGTGGCACCCACCAAGGCCGTCGAGCTGGTCGACGTGCCGCTGCGGATGGCGTTGTGGCAGCGCGGCCGCGAGGGCCATCCCGTCGTGCGTGGCGAACTCATTGGTCACGCCGACGCGGGGTCCCAATACACCTCCATCACCTTCACCGACCACCTCGCCGACGAGGGCATCCGGCCCTCGATCGGGTCGGTGGCGGATGCCTACGACAACGCGCTGATGGAGTGTGTGATCGGCCTCTACAAGACCGAGTGCATCGGCACCACGGTCTTCCACACCGGGCCCTACCGGACCATCGGCGACGTCGAGTACGCCACCGCCGGCTGGGTCGACTGGTACAACAACAGGCGCTTGCACAGCACTCTTGGGATGATGACCCCAGTGGAGTTCGAGCAAGCCCACTACGCGGCCCTCAACCGAGAGCCGCAACCCGTATAGGAGCGGCGGAGAACCTGGGGCGCTTCAGCCACCATCCCGTGACGGGTGAACAACCGCGCCAGCGTCGAGGTGGCCGGCGCCGGCAGGCCAAGCTGTTGGAGGTGCCACCGCACCGTGACTGGCCCGTGGTCCAGGCCCTGATCGGCGAGGTCCTTGCGGATCTCGACCGCGAGATCCTCCACCGCCGCGGGGATCGCCTGCGGATGCCGCGGCGTGGACAACTGCCGCGGCCGCGCGGACATCGCCGCGACCGGGCCTTCCTCGCGCGCTCGTCGACGGATCTCGTAGAACTGCGACTTCGAGACCCCACTGGCGCGGATGAACCTGCTCACCGCCCCACGCGGCGCATCCTCTGGCCACTGCACGATCACAGCCCGAACGTCCACCGGGACCACCCTGTCTGCCATGACCCATCCTCAGGCCACACCCGCTCAAAGTGTCCGGACGAACCCGAGACAGAACTGTCCGGTGTTAGGTGAATCAGGACAGTGACTAGGAGGGCTCTCATTCGCTCAGGAGTTAGGGACTATCCCGACGACGGGCTCCCAGCGTGGATGACCTCGCCCTCCAACCTTTCGGGCCGGCCGGGCGTTTGATGGGGTGCGGGGTCGCCGGAGCCGGGGACC
>JACRAA010000030.1 GCA_016213595.1 Actinomycetota bacterium
GCGGACGAGCCGCAGCCCCTCGAGGTCGTCGGAGCTGACGGGCTCCTCGAACCATCTCACCTGCCGTTCGGCGAACTCCTCGGCGAGCGCGAGCGCCTGCTTGCGGCTGTAGGCGCCGTTGGCGTCGACGAACAGCTGCACGTCGGGCCCGACCGCTTCCCGGGCCACGTCCGTACGGTGAGGGTCGCGCCCGGGCTCCGTACCCACCTTCATCTTGACCGCCCTGATCCCCTGCTGCGCCCACCCGGACAGCTGGTCGGCCAGCTCGTCGTCGCTGAAGCTGGTGAACCCGCCGCTGCCGTAGATCGGTACGGAGTCGTGCGTACGTCCGATCAGGTCGGCGACCGACACCCCGATGATCTGGGCCTTGAGGTCCCACAAGGCGATGTCGACCGCCGAGATCGCCGAGGACACCACACCGGGTCGCCCCTGGTTCCGGATGGCCCGCACCATCGCGGCCCAGGCCTCACCGGTTGCCATCGGGTCTCTGCCGACGACCACGCCGGTGAGGGTGTCGTGAACGACGCCTGCCGCAGCCGGGGCGGCGTAGGTGTACCCGATGCCCCGGGCAGTCCCCGACTTCGCCTCGACAACGATGATCGTCGTCGCGCTCCACTCGGCGGTACCGTCCGACTCGCGCGCCTGCGTGGGCACGGTGTACGCGCTCACCTCGACGTTGTCGATCGTCCGGCCGACCTCGTTCATCGTCCCCGCCTCGCCTCGTGGGACGCGTCACTCATCGTCGCGCCTCAGGGTCCCCCCCATCCGTGCGAACAGCTGCGAGGCCACGGCACGGGCACTGTTGCTGATGACCTGCCCGGAGTCGGGGTCGCCGTGGAAGACGGAGATCGCAACACTCTTGGCCTGCTCGAAGGTGACGTGCGGCGGCAGCGGCGGGATGTTCTTGTCGGTGATCACGTCGAGAAGGACTGGGCGCTCCGACGCGAAAGCTTCCCGCCACGCGTCCTCGACCTGCCCCGGGTCCTCGACTCGGATGCCTGTGAACCCCAGCCCTTCGGCGTACCTCGCGTAGTCCATGTCCTCGACCTGCTGGGCCGTGTCCCAGCGCGGGTTACCGGCCTCCCGCAGCTCCCACGACACCTGGTTGAGGTCGCTGTTGTGCAGGACCAGGACGATGAAGGTCTTGTTCGGCCACTCGTGCCAGTGACGCTTGATCGTGATCAGCTCGTTCATGCCGAGCATCTGGAACGCACCGTCGCCGATGGTGCAGACGACGGGACGGTCGGGGTAGGCGAACTTGCCAGCGACCGCGTACGGCATCGCGCCGAGCATCGTCGCCAGGCTGCCGGACAGGCTGCCCATCTGGTTGCGGCCGAGCCGGATGTGGTGCCCGTACCAGTCGGCCGTGGTCCCCGCATCCGCGGTGATGATGGCGTCGGAGGGAAGCTGCTTGTTGAGGTGGTGGAAGACCAGTCGGGGGTTGATGTGATGCCCGTCCACCATGGCGGCGTTCTGGACCATCTTCTCCCAGGTCACCATCTCCTTGGCGACCCACTCCTGCCAGCCCAGGTCCTCGGTCTGCCGAAGGAGGGGCAGCAACGCCGTCAGCGTGGCGCGCGCGTCGCCCCAGAGGTTGACCTCCATCGGGTAGCGGATGCCCAGGTGCGTGGGGCGCAGGTCGACCTGTACGCCGCGGGCCTGTCCGGTCGGCGGGAGGAACTCTGCGTACGGGAAGTTGGACCCGACCATCAGCAGCGTGTCGCAGTCCTGCATCTGGTCCCAGCTGGGCTTCGTGCCCAGCAGACCCAGCTGCTGGCTGTGGTACGGGACGTCGCCGGGCACGACAGCCTTCCCCAGCAGTGCGGTGATGACGCCGGCTCCCAGCCTGTCAGCGACCGCGAGCACCTCGTCGGTTGCACCCATCGCGCCTTGTCCGACGAGCATCGTGACCTTCTTGCCGGCATTCAGCACGTCGGCGGCCCGCTGCAGCTCATCCATGGGGGGACAGATCCTCGTCGAGGTGTGACCGGCGCCCGAGCGGGAGACGAAGTGCTTGACGCTCGGCTTCTCCATCTCCAGGTCCTGCACGTCGGCCGGCAGGATGACGACGCACGGCTGCCGGGAGGTCTCGGCGACCCTGATCGCCTTGTCGAGGACAAGCTGCGCCTGCATGGGCGTGGTGACCGTCTTCACGAACTCCGCCACGTCCCCGAACAGCCGCTCCATGTTGAGCTCCTGCTGGAAGTCGCTGCCCATCGCGACGCGGGCCTGCTGGCCGACGATCGCCACGACCGGCTGGTTGTCGCCGCGCGCGTCGTACAGCCCGTTCATCAGGTGCACCGCCCCCGGCCCTGACGTCGCGATGCACACTCCCACCTCGCCGGTGAACTTCGCGTGTGCCGTCGCCATCAGCGCGGCCAGCTCCTCATGCGTGGGGCGGATGTAGCGGAAGTCCTTCTTCGCCTCCTCCGCACGCCCCAGGGCACCGTCGAGACCACCGATGCCGTCGCCCGGGAACCCGTAGAAGCGGTGGAGGTCCCACTCGATCAGCCGGTCCACGACGAAGTCACTGACGGTGTACATGCGATCTCCTCTGGGGGCAGCCGGGGCGATCACTGCTCGGCACGAACGACGCGGTCCCGCCCCTGGATCGCGGTGGGGCCGGATCCGAACGCCCCACGCCGAGGGGCACTTCCAGGGCCCCAGCGTCTGGGCACAGGCCCAACGAAGACCACATACCCACCGATCGCGATCACACTCGGGCGACCCGAGATCCGATATCGAGATCGGTCATCGATGCCCGGTAGCGCCCGGTCAGCTGAGCGGAGAGAAGTCCGTCGGCTCGAGGAGCGAGGAGGTCACCGACCGGACGACCGGTCCGTCCTTCTCCGACTCGGCTTTGACCGCGTGCCACTGCGGGTCCGCCCTGAACGCCTTCCAGGACTCCGCCGCCGCCCGCGGGTCGTCGTGTGCGAGCAGGTACACGAGCGTGCCCGGGTCCTTGGCCACGACCCAGTAGCCGATGCTCGTCATGCCGTGGCGTGCGAAGAGAGCCATCGTGTGGTGCCGGAAGCGGTCGAGCAGGACGTCCATGCGCCCAGGCTCCGTCACGTACGTCCGCAACTCGTAGATCCGCGCCATGCCGTTCACCCTAGCGGCGCGGCTGTGCCTGCTCCCCGGAGGTCGAGAGCTCGCCCGGCGCGAGGCCAAAGGTGGCAGGCGTCGGCCGCGGATGCCGTCGGTGACCAGCGTCGTCTCCGCCTCATGGCGGCGCTCAGCAGCCTGCGGATCCGGCGGCGGGCGGAGGCCAGCGGTGGCGCAACGCGATCGTAACCTGACGCGTAAGGGCCCGTAACAAGGCGAAACAAGGCCGAAACAGAGGCCCGCGAGTCTGCTCCGGTGGTTCTCCAGATCAACAGCGGCGACACGGCCTGGCTCCTGACCAGCGCTGCCCTCGTGCTCCTCATGACACCCGGGCTGGCGTTCTTCTACGGAGGCATGGTCCGCTCCAAGGGTGTCCTCAACATGATGATGATGAGCTTCATCAGCATCGGCACCGTGGGCGTCTCGTGGGCTGTGGTCGGGTACAGCGAAGCCTTCGGCAACTCGGTGCACGGGGTGATCGGCAACCCGTTCCAGTTCGCCTTCCTCGACTCGTTGGTGTCCGGTGACCCGAGCGTCGGCACGGTGCCGGCGCTGGCCTTCGCCGCGTTCCAGGGCTGCTTCGCCATCATCGCCGTCGCGCTGCTGTCGGGAGCGATCGCCGAGCGCGTGTCCTTCCGCGCCTGGATCTGGCTCTCGGTGCTGTGGCTGGTCCTCGTGTACGCGCCGCTGGCGCACTGGGTCTTCGCCTCCGACGGCCTCACCGCCGCCAGCGGAGGCTGGATCGTGAACAGGCTGCACGCCGTGGACCTGGCGGGCGGTACGGCCATCGAGGTCGCCTGCGGCGCCGCCGGCCTCGCGCTGGCGATCGTTCTCGGGCCACGCGTCGGGTTCGGTTCGACCCCCATGCGGCCGCACAACATGACCCTGGTCATGCTGGGTGCGGGCCTGCTGTGGTTCGGCTGGTTCGGCTTCAACTCGGGGTCCGCCCTCGCCTCGGGCACCTGGGCGGCGCTGATCTGGGTCAACACACTGCTGTCGCCCTGCGCGGCGATGCTCGCATGGCTGGTCCTCGAGAAGCGGCGCGACGGCCATCCCACCTCACTCGGCGCGGCCTCCGGCATCGTCGCCGGCCTCGTCGCCATCACCCCCTCCGGAGGGTCCGTCTCGCCGCTCGGTGCCCTCCTGATCGGCGCACTCGCCGGTGCGGTCTGCGCGTGGGCCGTCAGCTGGAAGTACGTGCTCGGCTTCGACGACTCCCTCGACCTCGTGGGCGTCCACCTCGTCGGTGGCGTCATCGGTACGTTGGGGGTGGGTCTGCTCGCCGACCCCCGTACCGCCAGCAAGGTCGCCGGCCTGTTCTACGGCGGCGGCGTCCACCAGCTCTGGCGACAGCTCGTGGCTGTCCTGGCCGTCGGCGCGTTCTCCTTCGGGATGACCTGGCTCATCGCGACGGCACTGTCCCGTACGGTCGGCCTGCGGGTGCCCATGCAGGCCGAGGTGTCCGGTGTCGACCTGGCCGAGCACTCAGAGGTGGGGTACGACCTGACGCCGGTCCAGCATTCGACGTACCGCCGGGTTCGTCATACGCTCCTGCTGGACCCGGCACAGCTGCCGGCGTCCTCCCCTCAGGAGACGCGTACATGAAGCTCGTGACCGCCATCGTCCAGCCCGAGAAGCTGGAGGATGTCCAGCGTGCCCTCGTCGGGCACGGAGTGTCCGGCATCACCATCACCGAGGTGTCGGGCTACGGGCGCCAGCGCGGTCACGTCGAGGTCTACCGCGGCGCCGAGTTCACGATCGACTTCATCTTCAAGGTCAAGATCGAGGTGCTGGTGGACGACTCGGCGTGCGACGCTCTGGTGGGCGTGATCGCCGACTCCTGCCGTACGGGCACCGTCGGTGACGGCAAGATCTGGGTGGTCGACGTCGACTCCGTGGTCCGGGTGCGTACCGGCGAGCGGGACCACGCCGCGATCTGACGCAGCCGTCCTGTCGTCGTCCTGCAGGCCGTCAGGCCTGTCCGCTCGCTCCCCCGGCCCGCGCAGACTCGTGCTCGGCGGAGAGCTCCGCGCGCGTGGGCAGGCCCTCCCAGTCCCCGGGTGACGCGACGCAACGGCCCGCCACCCAGACTCCCCGACGCAGCGCGTCCAGCGGCGTCAGGCCGTCCAGCAGCCCCGACAGCAGGCCGGCGCACAGGGCGTCCCCTGCGCCGATGACATCGACGACCGGCACCGCGGCGGCGGGGACGTCCACGCTCCCCTCACGGCTGACCAGCGTCGCTCCCGCGCTCCCCCGCTTCACCACGGTGAGTGGGATGTCCGGGTCGTCGACGAGGTCCACCTCGTCGTCGGAGGCCACGAGCAGGTCCACGAGACCCCGTACCGAGACGAGGGCGTGGGCAGCCTCCGCGCGGGACCACAGCGCCGGACGGTGGTTCACGTCCAGGCAGACCGGGATGGACCGCCTCTTCGCCTCCCGTGCCAGCTCGACCCAGGCGAGGCGTGCGGAGTCGGACAGCGCCGGCGTGATGCCGCTGAGGTGCACCCACGAGACGTCCGACTCGAGGGCAGCCACGGCGTCCGCCTGGGTCAGGCGCGAACCCGCGGCGCCTCGCCGCAGGTACGTCACCCTGCGCGCGTGGTCCGAGGGGTCGACGAGCACCATCGCGCCGGCCGACGCATCGGGGACCCTTCGGACGAAGCGGGTCTCGACTCCCTCAGCCTCCAGCGTGTCGGTCACCCACGTGCCGAGGTCGTCGTCGCTGACGCAGCCGACCCAGGCCGGCCGGTGACCCAGCCGGGCCAGTCCGACGGCGACGTTGGCCTCCGCGCCGGCGACGTGTGCCTCGGCGTGCCAGGTCCCGCTGAGCGGTCCGGCGGTACGGAACGACACCAGCGCCTCACCGAGCGTGAGGACGTCCGTCATCGCAGCTCCTGAGCCACCGCCGCGAACGCCGCGGCCCGTCGTCGCAACGCGACGAGATCTCCGCCCGAGGCGGCGTCTCCCACCAAGGGCGAGCCGACGCCGACCGCCACAGCCCCTGCGGCGAGGTACGCCCTCGCCTCGTCCAGGCCCACACCGCCCACCGGTACGAACGCCACGTCGGGCATCGGCTGGCGCAGGGCTGACAGGTACGCCGGCCCGCCCGTCGAGGCGGGGAACAGCTTGACAGCTTCCGCGCCAAGGTCCAGCGCGGCGTACACCTCGGTGGAGGTGAAGACTCCGGGCGCCGTCGGCAGCCCCAGGGCAATGGCCCGCTTGATCCCTGTCGTGATGCCGGGGCTCACGGCGAACTGAGCGCCCGCCTCCGCCACGGCCTCAGCCTCGGCGTACGTCACGACCGTTCCGGCACCGACCAGGCATCCCTCCGGCGCGGCGAGCGCAAGCCGCTCGATGACCCGGACCGCGCCCGGCGTCGTGAGGGAGACCTCGACCAGGCCGATGCCTTCCTCGAACAGCGCCAGGGCCGCCGCTTCGGCCGCCTCGGCAGACGAGCCCCGGACGATCCCCATCACCCTGTACCTGGCCAGGGCCTCGACCAGACTCACCATTCCGCGAACCCTCCGTCATCGTGGCGCCACACCGGGTTGCGCCAGGCGTGCCCGCGGCGGTCGGCCTCCCGGACGCGGGCCTCGTCGACCTCGATACCCAGGCCCGGTCCCGTGAACCGCTCCACGTGACCGTCGACGAACCGGAACGGCTCAGGGTCGACCACGTAGTCGAGCACCTCCGCGTCCTCGTTGTAGTGGATCCCGATGCTCTGCTCCTGGATGAGGTGGTTCGGCGACGCGAACGCCACCTGCAGGCACGAGGCCAGGGCGATGGGACCGAGCGGGCAGTGCGGCGCGAGGGCCACGTCGAACGTCTCGCACAGGGACGCGATGCGTCGGACCTCGCTGATGCCGCCGGCGTGGGAGAGGTCGGGTTGAGCGACCGCGATGCCGGCCTGCAGCAGCGGGAGGAACTCCTGCCGCGTGTACAGGCGCTCGCCCGTCGACACCGGGGTCACCGTCGAGGACACGACCTGGCCGATGAGGTGGCTGTTCTCGGGAGCGACCGGCTCCTCGAGGAAGAACGGTGAGAGCGGCTCCAGCAGCCGGGCGAGACGACGGGCCGTACCGAGCGTGAAGCGACCGTGCAGGTCGACCGCCACGTCCCTGTCGTCGCCGAGCACCTCGCGTGCCGCCGCGACCCGGTCGTACACCCCTTGCAGCGACGCCGGGGTGCCGAGGGGCTTCATCCGGCCGGAGGCGTTCATCTTGACGGCGGTCATGCCTTCCTCGACCACCTGCGAGATCTGGTCGGCGACCTCGGCCGGCTCGTCGCCGCCGACCCAGCAGTACACCCGGACGCGGTCACGGACCGGACCGCCGAGCAGGACGTGGACCGGGAGCCCGACCGACTTGCCGAGGAGGTCCCACAGCGCCTGGTCGAGCCCGGCGACGGCACTGGAGAGGATCACGCCATGGCGGTAGAACGACCCCTTGGACATCACCTGCCAGTGGTCCTCGATCCGGAACGGGTCCTGCCCGATGAGGTACTCGGCCAGCTGGTGCACAGCTGTCCGGACCGTCTCCGAGCGGCCCTCACAGGAGGCTTCGCCCCACCCGACGAGGCCGCCCGACGTCTCGAGACGTACGAACAGCCACCGCGGCGCAACGAGGAACGTCTCGACCCTCGTGATCGTCTCCATGCCCTATCCCTTCGTAGCGCCTGCAGTCAGACCCGCCACGATGTAGCGCTGCGTGAACAGCGCGATCACCATGATCGGCACGGTCACCACCGTGGAGGCAGCCATGAGGGCACCCCAGTCGATCGCCGCGTAGCCGATGAAGTCGTAGATGGCCACGGGCAGTGTCTTCGTCGACGAGCCCGACAGGACGAGCGCGAACATGAAGTTGTTCCAGCTGAAGATGAAGCTCAGGATGCCGGCCGTCGCCATGCCGGAGCGGCTCAGCGGCAGCATGAGGTGCCAGAAGGACCCGATGTGGGTGAGCCCGTCGACGAGTCCCGACTCCTCGATCTCGAGGGGGAGGCCGTCGAAGAACCCCATCATGATGTAGACGATCAGCGGTAGCGACACGAACATGTGCGACAGGACCAGCACCCACAGCGAGCCCACGAGGCGCATGTTGCTGAAGATGTAGTACCAGGGCACCAGCAGCGAGATGCCGGGGATCACCCGCGCCATCAGGACGACCAGTGCGGACTTGTTCATGACGAACCGGCTCATCGCGAACGCTGCCGGTACGCCCAGCACGAGGGAGGCGCCGGTGGCGGCGATGGCGACCGTTGCGGAGTTGAGGATGTACGCACCGAAGTTGCCCTGGGCGAAGACCTTGGTGAAGTTCTCGAGCGTTGGGCTGAACACGACCGTCTTCGCCGCGTCGTAGATGTCCACGTTCGTCTTGAAGGCCGCCAGCACCATCCACACGATCGGCAGGATGAGGAACAGCACCACGAGCACGAGCATCGCGACGCGGAAGACCTTGTAGGCCCGGGTCTGGATCATGACGCGGACTCCGCCCGCTTGCGGGTCAGCAGGAAGATGCAGACGACGATGATCACGAAGAAGAGGATCAGCACCGTCGAGCTGCGGGCGTACTCGTTGTAGTCGAAGGACAGTCCGTACGCGTAGAGGTTGAGGGTCTCGACCTCGTTGAACGAGTCGCCGCCCTTGCCCTTGGCGGCGATGAGGATGTCGAACGTCTTCAATGCGTCGATGCCACGCAGCAGCAGGGCCACGATGAGGGTCGGCCGCAGCATCGGCAGGGTGATGAAGCGCAGGGTCTGCCACCCGCTCGCGCCGTCCACTCTCGCCGCCTCCTGCGGCTCGTCGGACAGCGAGGTCAGGCCCGCCAGAAGGATCAGCGCGACCATCGGCGTCCACTGCCAGATGTCCATGAACATCGTGGTCGGCAGGGCCGTGTACTGGCCCGCGAGCCACGGCTGGGCCGGGATGCCGACCGCGACCAGCAGGCGGTTCACCGGGCCGATGGACGGGTCGAAGATCAGGCGCCACATCATGCCCACCGCAACGGGTGTCGCGACGAGCGGCAGCAGGATCGTGGTCCGGACCCACCTCTCGCCGCGGAAGGGCCGCCACAGGAGCAGCGCGATGCCGAGACCGAACAGCATCTCGAAGAACAGGACGACGACGGTGAAGGAGAGCGTGCGTCCGACAGCGGGCCAGAAGCGCTTCGTGTCCGTGAGGATGTCGCCGTAGTTCTTGAGGCCGATGAAGGAGGAGTCGGCGCGCACGGAGCCGGAGGCGTCCGTCACGGAGAGCCACGCCGTCCAGACGACGGGGAACACCATCAGGCAGACGATGAAGGCCATGGCGGGCAACGCGAACAGCCAGCGCCGGTGCTTGTTGGCCCAGTGGGAGAAAGAGTCGAGCCGCGCGGCGCGCGCGGTCACGGCCGACGTCCTAGTGGCTCCTTCCGAGGGTGAGGACGCGTACGTCCCCACCCTCGGGGGGTGGACGGACTACTTCTTGTCGGAATCCAGGACGGCCTGGAACGCCTTGGCGGCGGTCTCGACCGACGCGTTCACGTCCGATCCCTTGATGGAGTCGACGATCGGCTGGCCCACTGCCTCGCGTGCCTTCACGACCTGAGCGACGACGGGCCGGTCGTGGTCCACGCCGCCCTTCGTGCTGGCCGCGATCGCCTCGGCGAGGTCCTTCGGGTACGTCGACGTGCCCTCAGCGGCGGCCCACACGGACGAGCGGGCGCCGGGGATGCCGCCCTTCTGCTGGGCCATGGTCTGGTCCTTCCCGGTGGCCCAGAGGATGAACTTCCACGCGTTGGCCTGGTTCTTGCTCGCGTCGTTGACGCCGAGTGCCCACGAGGGGATGTTGTAGGGCTTGCTGCCCGCGGGCCCGGCCGGGAAGACCGCGAAGCCCACGGTGTCCGCGACCTTCGACTTGGCCGGATCCGTGGCGTTCTTGTAGAGCGAGTCCGCCTCGGTGTAGAACGCGGCCTTGCCCTGCGTGAAGATCGCCATCGCGTCCGGCCAGCTCATGTCGGTGGACACGTTGGCGGGGCCGTAGTTCTTGATGAGGCTGCCGTACAGCGCGTACGCCTTCTTCGCCGCGTCCGAGTTGACCGCCGCCTTGCCGGAGGAGTCGACCCAGTCGCCACCCATCGAGTACAGGAAGCTGGAGAACTGCGTGACGGCCGGCGACTTGCCGGTACGGGCCACGAAGCCTGCCACGTCGGGGTTGGAGGCCTTGATCGCCTTGGCCGCTGCCTGGAGCTCGTCGAGCGTCTTGGGGATCGACAGGCCCGCCTTCTGCAGAAGGTCCTTGCGGTAGTAGAGGACCTCACGCTCGGTGATGATCGGGACGCCGACCACCTTGCCCTGGTACGTCGTCGCCGCGATCGGGGCCGGCTGGAAGTCGGACAGGTCCCACGCCGAGTCGCCCTTCGCCTTCGAAGTCAGGTCGGCCAGGTACTTGTTCTGTGCGAACAGGCGGCCTTCCTGCAGCGGGCGGTACATCATCACGTCGATCTCGGACGTACCCGCGTTGAGCTTCACGTTGTACTGGTCGCTCAGCTGGTCCTCAGCGAGCTGCGTGATCTCGATCTTCAGCCCGCTGGCCTTCTCGAAGTCCGGGATCGCCTTCTTCACATTCTCGGTCCACACGTGGTTGGCCATGGTCACCTTGACCGTGGTCGAACCTCCGGAGTCGCCACCTCCCGTGCCACTCCCGTTCGTGCTGCACCCTGCCGCGGCTACGGCCACCAGGCCTCCAGCCGCTGCCAGGACAGTCCGTCGACTCACCATCGCCATCGATTCCTCCGCTCGTCGTCGGCCGCCTTTGGCCGAGGATCAGGCAGCGAGAGCCTTTGCTCATCTGCCTTATGGAGACACAGTAAACCAACAAACCGGATGAATCGAACTGAACGGGCTTAGGATGTATGACGTGTTGATAACGAACGCCGAGGTTCGCCCGGGACGCAACCTGCATCACGACCTCCTCGTGGCCCTCGGCGTCGAGATCGTCGGTGGCGAGTCACCGGCGGGCCAGGTGATGTCGATCGACGAGATCGCGGAGACTCAGCGTGTCTCGCGCTCCGTCGTCCGTGAGGTGCTGCGCGTGCTGGCCTCGATGGGGCTCGTCGCGTCCACCCGGGGGGTGGGGACAGTCGTCCTGCCCTCGCGTTCGTGGAACGTCTTCGACCCGCAGGTCGTCCGCTGGCGCCTCGCGTCGGCGAACAGGATGGGCCAGCTGAGGTCGCTTGCGGAGCTCCGGGCCGCCTTCGAGCCGGAGGCAGCCGCCCTGGCGGCCACCCGGGGCGAGGACGCTGCCCTGGGGTCTCTGGTCGGCCTCGCCGCCCGGCTGTGGGTGGCGGGCCACAGCGACGGCGCGGAGTTCATCGAGCTCGACGTGGCCTTCCACACGATGTTGCTCGAAGCGTCAGGCAACGAGATGTTCGCGAGTCTCGCGCCCGCGGTCAGCGAGATCCTCCGTGGGCGCCTGCGCCACCACCTGACTCCCCCGCTGCCGGCGGACGCGGCCCTCGAACGGCACATGGCGCTCGCCCGCGCGATCCAGAAGCGCGAGCCGGACGCTGCCCGCACGTCGGCCCGTCAGATCGTCGACCAGAGCATCCTCGAGTCCAAGCACCTGTGGGAGGACCCCCAGTGAAGGGGGCGCTGGGCAGCTAGGACCCCAGACGGCTTCGGATCTGCGTGAGCAGGTCGTTGGGGCTGAGGTACATCGAGGGGTACTCGCCGTACCAGCGCTGGACGCCCGCGGCGTCGACCAGCACGAAGCTGTGGCCGGGAAGCTCGGTATGCATGCCCTTGCCGAGGGTGCCGTACGCCTTGGAGACCGTCCCGTCGTCCAGGAGGAAGGGCGTCGTCACCCCGTAGTGGACGGTGTCGGAGGTGATGTCCTCCTTCGTGTTCATCACGATGGGGAGAACGGTGATGCCGAGGGCGTCGAAGTCGGCCTTCCGCTTCTCGATCTCCCCCATCTGGGTGATGCAGGCCCCGCAGCCCGCTCCTTCGCTGAAGTACAGCAGGACCGGACTGCCCCGCAGGCTGGACAGCGTGACGCTCGTGTCCGTCGTCGTCCGCAGCGTGAAGTCGGGGGCCGGAGTGCTGGTGCTCGCCGAGGTGGTCTGGGAGGTGACCAGCATGGCCACGATGGCGACGACCACGGCGACGGCCGCGGTCCAGCCGAACCACCGCCTCCTCCGGACGCGTCGCTGTTGGGCAGCGGCCTCGGCCTTCCGGCGAGCCCGCATCTCCTCTCGGGCAGTTGCTCTGGTCATGTCACGGCTTTCGGGATGTGGTCAGTGGCAGGGGGTGGTGGGCAGAGCTTCGGTCTCGGCCGGTTCCGGCGTGGTGTCGTCGAGGAGTGGCGGGTCGGCCGAGGGCGGGGAGCTGCGGCGGCCGAGAAGGGTCACCCAGATGAAGACGCCTGCGACTGCCAGGAGCGCGACCCCCAGGACCGGTTCCGGGACGGGCCGCAGCCAGGACTCGATGGAGCCGAACCAGGTGGCGAGAGCACGTCCTGTGGCGACCTGGACCTCCGGCCCGCTGGTCATCTTCCCCGTGTTGGCGAGGTAGATGACGAACCCGCCCATGACGGCGAACCCGATGGCGACGAGCAGGTTCACCATGTTGGTCGCGACCGTCCACCGGCCCAGCCTCAGCGTCACGGGCTTCGCCACGAGAGGCTTGTTCCGCAGGCCCGTGACGTCCCAGACGAGGGCCATGACGAAGAGCGGGAAGACCATGCCGAACACGTACGCCAGGCCCAGGGCGACGCCGCCGACGGGGTTCCCGGCCAGCGCGGAGAGGGTCATCACGCCCACCAGGACCGGAGCGCAGCAGCTCGAGGCGATGCCGCTGAAGACGCCCAGCGCGAAGAACGAGGCGCCGTCACCACGGCTGACGTCGGGGCTGCGGAGGAAGCTGGGGAGGCTCCACATCCGGCCGGACAGGCTGAACCCGGCCAGTACGAGCATGAGGATGCCGCCCGCGTAGTACAGGACGCCGTGGTACTTGGCGATGGCTCCGGCGATCAGGCTCACCCCGACGCTGATGGGAACCAGGATCGAGGCGAGGCCGGCCGCGAACAGGAATGTGAGGGGCAGCAGGCGCCACCGGCGGTTCTTCACCGCCCCCGCCAGGTAGCTGGGTGCCAGGAAGACGATGCAGCACGGCGCGAACAGGGCGACGCCGCCGGCGAAGAACGCTGCGAGGACACCACCGGTGGTCAGCAGGTCACCCATGCCGGACTCCCTCACTCGTGGGACGGGCGCTGAGCAGCGCGTGGAACTTGCGTCGCGGGAACCTGCCGGCCGAGAAGTAGCGGCCATCGACGACCACGAGGGGGTTCATGGCTGGACGGTGGGCGCGGAGCAACCGGGAACCCGCCTCGGACGTGGCCTCCACGACAGTGAGCTCGATGGGCGCACCGGCGGCGGTGAGCTGACTCAGCTCGCGGTGCGCTTCCTCGCAGAAGTGACATCCGGGGGCCGTCACCAGCGTCACTCGTACAGCCCGGGCAGCAGCCACGGTCATCGGGGAGCGCCCCCGTCCCGTACAGCTTCGGTCTCGGCGACAGCCTCACTGCCCGGCGTGCGCTCGGCGGGCGTGAAGTCCGGCTGCTGCCACGCGTCCTCGGCCGGCCGCTCAGGTCCCGAGGACACGGCGTGCCGGCCCTCGGCGTGGCGAGGAGCGATGCCGATGACGGACAGCAGCATCCAGACGCAGCCCCACACGATCACAACGGCGGCGAGCCCGATGAGCCATGACAGCGGCATCATCCCGGGCTGCCCGAATCCCATCATGAAGTCCTCCTGCTCCGTCGATCCTTCGAGACCCAGCCAAGACCACGGTCACGCAGGTTCACCGAAGTCCCGATGAAGTTTCGATGTAGCCGACCTGGGTGAGGGGCTGAGCCCCTGGCCGGGCGCCATGATGGGCGGCATGACCGATCCTGCCCCGGCCCCTGCCCATGTCCTGGTCGTGGACGACGAGACCGTGCTCGCGGGGATGGTGGCCAACTACCTGGAGCGAGCAGGCTTTCGTACGACCGTCGCCCATGACGGCAACCGAGCGGTCGAGCTCGCCCTGGCAGAGGCGCCCGACGTCGTCGTGCTGGACCTCGGACTGCCCGGCAAGGACGGGCTCCAGGTGAGTCAGGAGATCCGGCGTCACTCCGACTGCTACATCCTCATGCTCACCGCCAGGAACGAGGAGATCGACAAGCTGATCGGGCTGTCGACCGGCGCTGACGACTACATGACCAAGCCGTTCAGCGCCCGCGAGCTGGTCGCCCGCGTCCAGGTGCTGCTGCGCCGCCCCAGAGCCGACCGAGTCGCCGAGCAGCCGGTACGTCGCATGGGCGCCCTGAGCCTCGACCCCATGGGCCGTCGCGTCGTCGTGCAGGACACCGAGGTGGAGCTGACCAGGACGGAGTTCGACCTGCTCGACGCCCTCTCCGCACGGCCCAGGGCGGCGTTCACCCGCCGACAGCTCGTGAATGCCGTGTGGGGCCCGGACTGGGTGGGTGACGAGCACCTCGTCGACGTCCATATCGGACACCTCCGCCGGAAGCTGGCGACGGTCGCGGACCTTCCGTTCGTCGAGACCATCCGTGGCGTCGGCTACCGGATGGGTCCCGGCCGGTGAGGACCTCGGCTCAGCCCGGGAGCCTGGCCACCCGGCTGCTCGTCTCCCAGATCGCGGTCTCCGTCGCGATGGCCGTGACGATGGTCGTGGTCGCCGTCGTCGCGGGACCGCCGCTCTTCGAGGCGCACATGCGGGAGGCGGGACAGGGCGGACCCGATGTCCTGCTGCACTCCGAGGAGGCGTTCAATGCCGCCGGCATGCTGGCCCTGCTCATAGGTCTCGCGATCGCCGCCACCGGCGCGATCCTCGTCAGCGCACTCGTGAGCCGGCAGCTTCGTCGCTCCTTGACCGACCTGGGGGACGCTGCGGCACAGATCTCGGCCGGCCAGTACGACCACCGCATGGAGCGGGCGGACTCCCGCGAGCTGGCCGCGCTCGCGGACAGCTTCAACACGATGGCGGCACGGCTCGACTCGATCGAGTCGAGCCGACGCCGGCTCCTCACGGACCTGGCCCACGAGATCCGTACCCCCCTTGCGAGCATGGCGGTGTGCGTCGAGAGCCTCGAGGACGGCGCCATGGAGCCTGGGCCCGAGGCGTGGCAGATCCTCGGCGGCCAGATCCAGCGGATCTCCCGACTGGCCGACGACGTGGGGCAGGTGTCAGCGGCCGAGGAGGGACGCCTCGAGCTCCTCAGGGAGCCGACGGAGATCGAGGCGGTCGTCGAGGATGCTGCGCTGGCAGCCCGGGAGGCGTACGAGCGGAAGCAGGTCAAGCTCACCACGAGAACCTCCTCCTCCACCCAGGCGGTCGCCATGGACCGGGCCCGGATCGAGCAGGTCCTCGCGAACCTCCTGTCGAACGCCCTTCGCCACACGCCGAGCGGCGGACAGGTCACGATGAGCGTCCTCGAGACCCCCGCGCAGGTGACGATCCAGGTCACTGACACGGGAGAGGGGATCGGCGCCGAGCACCTCCCGCACATCTTCGAACGCTTCTACCGCGCCGACAACGCCCGCGACCGCGACAGCGGCGGTACGGGGGTGGGGCTCGCGATCAGTCGGGCCATCGTCGAGGCGCACGGCGGCAGGCTCAGCGCCGCCAGCGACGGCCCCGGACGCGGCACGGTTCTCACACTGTCGCTGCCGAGGAAGTCGTAGTCGAGCATCGGCCCTGCCGACGCCATCACGGCGGCGACGGTGGGCGGGCTGGTGCCCGGGCTAGGCCGAGGCGCGGGTGCGCAGGATCCGCCAGACGTTCTGTGACCCCTCGTGGCGGTACGTGAGGTCGTCCACGAGCAGCCGGATGAGCGCGAGGCCGCGTCCGTGCTCCGCGATGTCGTCCGGCATCTCCGCTGTTGCGGTCGGCAGGTTCTCGACCTGGTCGCCCGTGTCCGAGGTCTCCAGCCGAAGCGCGTCGGGAGCCACCTTCAGCGTGACATCGCACTGGACCTCACGATGCGGGTTGCTCTGGATGACGTTCGTCACCAGCTCGCTCAGCACAGTCTCCAAGGCCATCCGGTCAGCGGCGCTGACGTCAGGCAGCTCCCCCCACACCGAGGTCAGGAAGTCGTGAGCGTCGTCGACGGTGTCCGGAGGACTGCGGATCACCGCTGTGTACTCAATCTGTGAAGGCATCATCAGAACTCCTGTACGGCTTGAGGATCCGGTCCACGTTCGACAGCTGGAGGACCATGGTGACCTGCTCCCCGGGCGACGCGATCCGCAGGTCTCCACCCGCTTGGCGTGTGGTCTTGAGGGCGCCGATCAGGGCGCCCAGCCCCGACGAGTCCATGAACTCGACTCCCGAGAGGTCCACGACCAGACGTGTCCTGCCCGATGCCACGGCCTGAGCCACGACGTCTCGCAGCTCCGGCGCTGCCACCATGTTCAGCCGGCCTTCGACGCGGATCACCGACACACCGGCACGTACCTCATCGACCTGAAAGCTGGTCATCTAGACCCCTTCTCTCCCGAAAAACCGCGATACCTCACTGCACCGACGAGCACGCTCATGGTGACGAGGTCGAAGACGACCCACCCGATGTTCACCAGGGTGCCGATCGGTTCGCTGTGCAGGACGAACAGGCGTACGACCCCGGCGATGGCAGCGACCACGAGTGCCACCACCGCGACGAGCTGCCAGGCCACCTTCCTGAGCTCGACCCGCTCCGTGCGCGTGCCCGACTTGGGTGTCACGGCGAAGCTCAGCGGAGCACCCGCGAACACGTTGGCGGCTGCCGAGACGCACGCCCTGATCCACAACGGGAACAGAGCCATCGTGTACTGCTGTCCGCGCCAGGTGGGGAGCCCTCGCGACGCGATGACGAACAGGAGCTGGTTGGCGACCATGAACGGCAGGAAGCGCAGGAAGAACGGTGCGGCATAGCTGGTCACCGGGAGCACCCCTGCCGTCAGGAACAGGACCGGCGCGAGGATGTAGACGAGCGTGGCGAACCCGGACAGGTAGCTCCACATGGTCGAGAAGTACATGAGCCGCTGCGGCCAGGACAGGCCCCGGAGGAACAGCGGGTTCTCCTTGAGCATCACCTGGACGGTTCCCTGCGCCCAGCGCAGACGTTGCGTCATCGACGCGTCCAGGCCTTCGGGGGCGAGCCCCTCCGCCAGGATCTCGTTGTGGAAGACGCTCTTCCAGCCGTTCGCGTGGAGCCGCATCGATGTGGCCATGTCCTCGGTGACCGAGATCGTCGCCATGGGCAGGACGGCCAGCGCCTCCTCGGAGCGAGCCACGTCCGTCGCCCTCACGGTCGTCTGTACCGGCGGGAGCTCATGGACAGGGCTGAGCTGCGCACTCGAGAGCAGCGCGACCAGCTCACCCCTCTCGCCCTCGGCGCTGATTCCGTGGTCCGCGAACCCGAGGCTGTCGAGGTCTGCCGCGATCTGGGCGAGGTCGTTGCTCACGGCCTCCGACGAGAGACGCGTGAGCTTCGACTGGAGCACGTACGTGACCTCTGCGATCGGCTCGCCGTTCGCGATCTGTGCGAGGGCCACGGCGATGGCGCGCGACGTGTCCGACAAGGCCGACCTGGTGGGCGCATCGCTGGCCCGCCTCATCGCGCGACGCACCGCGCCGCGCGCGTCCTTGAGGCGACCGATGACAGCCTTCTCGGTCGCGGTGACGTAGCCAAGGATGCCGAGCTCCATGAGGGCCTCGCGGCGCAGGACGGCGTTCGACCCGCAGAAGAAGGCGGCGCCCCAGCCGTCCTTGCCTTCCTGGATCGGACCGTAGAACAGTGGCGCCTGGCTCCCCAAGGGGTCCGAGCGGGGCACGTTGTTGAAGTACTGCGGGGTCTGGACGAGGGCGACCTTGTCGTCGGAGAAGTAGCCGAGGGTCCGGTGCAGGATCTGCGGCTCGGGCACCATGTCGGCGTCCAGCACGAGGATGTACTCGCCCGTGGTCTGGACCAGCGCGTTGTTGAGGTTGCCGGCCTTCGCGTGCCGCGGTTTGCCGGCCCACTCGAGGCCCCGGGTGACGTAGCCCACACCGAGCGTCTCGGCCGCGTCCCGCAGCTCGCTCCGGTCGCCGTCGTCGAGGATCCACGTCCGGTGGGGATACGTGATGTTCTCGGCGGCCTGAGCCGTGGTGAGGACGAGGTCGACGGGTTCGTTGTACGTGGTGATGAACACGTCGACGGTTGCGCCCTCGAGAGGCTCGGGCGCCGCGAGGCGCCGTCGGGAACGCCACATCGTCATGCCGAACAGCGCGAGGTCGACGACGCTGTACGTCTCGGCCACGACGAGCGGCACCGAGATCCACCAGACGCTCCAGTTGACCGACGCCAGCCACCGCCAGACCACGTAGTTGCCGCCGAGCAGCAGGGTCAGCACGATCCACAGGCGCAGCAGGAACAGCCGCTTGTTCTCCCGAGCCTCGTCGGGGAGCACAGAAGGGGTGAGCACAGTGGGGGTGAGCACGGAGGGGGTGGTCACGGGGTGACTCCTTGTCGGTGGAAGATCACTGCTGTCACGTCGTCCTCCGGAACGACCGGCCCTTGGCCCGCCCGGCACAGCACCTCGACGAGCATCTGAGGTGACTCGATGGCAGGGTCGGACCTGAGCCGGCGGACCGCCTCCACGAGGCCGTCGATCCCACCGCCCCAACGGTCCAGCACCCCGTCGCTCACCATGAGCAGGGACTCCCCGGGTCTCAAGCAGCTGTGGACGTCGGACCATTCGGTCCCGAGGCCCAGCGGGAGGTCCACCGATGCCAGACGTTCGATGTCTCGTCCGTCCTTCCCGACGACGAACGTCAGCCCATGGCCTGCGTCAGCCAGCCAGACCTCGCCGGAGTGCAGGTCGATGACGGCGTACCCGAGCGTCACGAACGCATCGCTTCGGAGCAGGTCGTCCTCGAGGATGCGGTAGCACTCGGCCAGCGCCGCGGCGGGCCGGCTCTCCGGCCCTGACACACGCACGGCCGTACGGGTCGCGGCAGCGAGCATCCCCGCGGCCGCCCCCTTGCCCATGACGTCGCCGAGACTCATCACGGCCCAGCCCCCGGAGATCCTGAGGTCGTAGAAGTCCCCGCCGACCTGGCGCGCGGAGACGGCGGCAGCGCCGTGCTCCCACCCCGGCTGGGACGGCAGCTGGGCGGGTCGGAGGGCGCGCTGGACCACGCCTGCCCGCTCGAGCTCCTCCGCGTCCTGACGCCGGGCGCGGGAGGCGACCCGCCGCTCCCCCGACACGGTGAGTGAGAGGACGAGCACGATGAAGGCCATGGTCAGCTCGAACGCCTGGAGCAGGGTGGCACCCCTCTCCGGTCCGTACCGAGCGAAGGAGAACGGTCCCCTACCCGCGACGCTCGCGTACGAGGCTGCCACTGCGATCGCGAGCATCTCGACGATGAGCCACCGCAGCCCTAGCCATAGAGCCCCCATCACGGGTGGGATCATCACGACGCCGGCCAGCGGCATCGTGTTCTGACCGAAGACGAGTGCGGACAAGGCCACGGAGACCGCGAGGTGGCCGACGCCGAAGAGCGGGCCGAAGGAGCGCTCGAGCGGGGGGATCCGCATGAACAGGGGCGCCACCAGGAGCATCCCGGCGGCACGTCGCGGACCCTCCGCGAACAGCTGGACCATGGCGAACTTCGCATCGCCCGTGGCGAACGCGGTGGCGGCGATGGTCAGGTCGTACACGGTGGCCGCGTTGACGACCGCCAGCACCAGCATGAAGAGGTCCCTGCGGGACGCGAGCCGTGGCAGGCCTGGTCCGCGGGGCCGGAGGATCAGGGCGCCGACGGCCATCTCCGCCGCGGCCCCGAAGGTCGCCGCGACCGCGAGAGGTACGGTCCCGTACTGGGCGAGGTTCGGCAGGATCAGGACAAGAGCCACGGCCGCGCACGCCATCCAGAGCCTGCGACGCGGCACATGGATCCCAAGGCCGAGCGCGAGGCCCGACGCGGGCCACCACACCGTGACGGCGGCTTCCGCCGGACGCGTGATGACCGAGAACGAGCCGAGCGCGAAGATGCCCACGAGCGTCGCCGCCACGAGAAGCGTGGAGGATCGGATGCCGTACCGCTCGAGCCCGGACGCAGACTGCTGAGCGGGCGCAACAGCCGTATCTGGTCGTCGGTCGTCACGCCGCTCGGTCGGTGCCGAAATGATCGCCATGCTGCCTGGTGCCTCTTGCCTGTCCCATGGAGGGTGGTGGACATACGTCCCGGGCCTGCTTCGAGACCGAGACCACGACGGTGCGTGGCTGGGGTCGAGCAGAAACCTGGACCGCGCTGCAGCATGCCTGCTGCCGGTCGATGGCAGACGTCGTTATGGCGAGATCCTCACGGGACGTTCCGATCGGAGGCCCTGTCCGGCCGGAAAGTGACTGGCTCGCCTCTCAAGTGCTCTTGAGGACGAGGATGGCGGTGAGCCACGGGGTGCTTGACCCCGTGCCGAATGTCGCGCTCGGGGTGGCACCCGCAGCGACCACCTGGTCCTCGGCGAGGAACTCCATGTCCCCCGTCGGAGACACGTTGACCCGCTGCGTCCATCCCGCGCCTGGGCTGAGGGTGTCCCCGAAGCCGGAGTCCGCGTACAGCCCCACGGCCAGCTCAGGACCCGCGGTGGTGGCGGTGGTCGCCCCGGTCGCCACGGTGCCGTTCGTGCTGCCGGTCTTCCCGGTCGCGGTCCTGGACACGTCGACCACAGCGGTCCCGGTCACGGTCGAGACCCCCGCGTACTCCAGCAGGCCGGCACCGATGTCGGCGCTGCCCGTGGCTGTCACCGTGACCGTCGGTCTCGTCCCGCCGCCTGCGCTCACCGGGGCCGCCCACGAGCTGAGCTGCGTACCGTCGGACGCGACGGTCGATGTGAGACGGGTCCAGGAGTTGCCTGCCGCGTCGGTCACGGACTTCGCGGTCGCGCCGCTGAGGCTCCAGATCCCGACCTGCACGATGAGCCGGTCACCCGTGGAGATGGTCTGCGCGGGCACGAGTGCCAGCGACGAGGCCGCGGTTCGTCCGGACGTTTGCTGCACGAACGCGATGCCACCCGATGGCGTGGGAGTCACCGCGTTGCTCTGGACCGAGGCGGGACCCGTCCCGATCGCGTTGGTCGCCTTGACGGTGAACGTGTACGAGCTGCCATTCGCAAGGCCGGTCACGCTCGTGGACGTCGGGACGGGGCTGCCGGTGACCGTGACCGGGGTCTGCGCCACGCCTGCCAGGTACGGGGTCACCGTGTACGAGGTGATGGCCGAGCCGCCGTCGTCAGGAGCCGCCCAGAGCACGCGGGCGGACGAGTCACCAGGTGTCGCGGACACCCCCGTGGGCGCCGCCGGCACGGCCAAGGTGCGGGTGATCTTGATGATCGACGCAACCGACGGCACACCGCTGCCGTTGAGGATGAAGACCATGTAGTAGCCGGGAGGTGCCAGGGCCGCAGCAGACGGGGCCTGGACGGTGAGCGAGCCCGAGCCTGCCGTGAACGACAGAGGGACGAAGTGCTGGCTCATGTCCGACTGGTGCGTGTCGGCACCGAGCGAGACGAGGTTGACAGCCGTGATCGATGACGCATCCGGCGTACCCAGGGTGAACGTGGACCCGTACGTGGCTCCTGAGGGTGCCGAGCTGATCGTCGGCCGTGCCCCGTTCAGCAGGTACGAGGGCGTGTAGAACTGCGCAGAGTACTGACCGGGCCCGGTGCCCGGGTCGCCGTGGCCACCACCCGCGACCATCACCCGTCCGTCGGGCATGAGGACCGCGGTCGCGTGGTAGTTCCTGGCCGCGGAGATCGAGGCGTCCGTGGTCCAGGCCTGGCTCGCCGGGTCCCAGATCTCCGTCGTGAGCACCCCGTTCGTCACGATGGTCTGGTCGCTGGTTGTTTCGCCACCGACGGCGATCACGCGCCCGTCAGCGAGCATCGTGAGCGTGTGGTAGACGCGGGCCGTGTTCATAGCGGCGGTCTTCTGCCACGTCGGCGTCGTCGCCGTGAGGTCGATGACGGACGTGGAGGCCGACGCGGCGGTCGTCGTCGTCACGCTCGGAGCGCCGCCGCTGTACAGGATCTTTCCCGGCCGGTACATGACGGAGGAGCCGTTGACGACACCGCTCGTGCCGACGGGCGCCCACGTCTGGGCCGGCACGTCGAGCAGGAACGACAGGTCCTCGGACGGCCCGATCGTGAAGACCTTGCCGCTCGGCAGGAGGTACGAGAACGGGTACTCCTCCTCGTGCACCTGAGACGTGGACACGCCCGAGAGCAGGGTCCAGGTGTTGGTGGCCGGGTCGTACACCTCCGGGGTGTCAGCCCACGCGCTGGGCGACGACGAGTTCCCGCTGATCGCGACGTACCGCCCGTCAGCGAGCTCGGTCAGGTCCGGGTACCAGCGTGGCAGGTTCATGTTCGCGACCCTGGTCCAGGTGTTCGTGGCCGGGTCGAAGATGTTCGTGTCGGCGAGACCGAGGTTCCCGGTCGTCGACTGCCCGTACCCGCCGGCGACGATGATGCGCCCGTCCGGAAGCTGCACGTTGCCGGCGCAGAAGATGCTCGAGGGCGCGACGAACGTGGTGAACGTGCCGGTGGCCGGGTCGTACAGAGAGGTCGGCTCCGGCGTCTGCCAGCCGTCCCACGCGAGCACCTTGCCGTTGCCGAGCAGCACGGCGTGGACCGCGACGATGGGCCACGTCTGCAGCGGTCCCCACTGGCCCTGCGAGACCTGACCCGGTACGACCGCGTTGCTGGGCGCGGACGCCGGGCTGGTCCCGATGGCGTTCGTGGCGGTCACCGTGAAGGTGTAGCTGACGCCCGTCGTGAGACCGGTCGCCGTCGCCGAGGGGCTCGGCGGGCTGCCGGTCACGGTGATCGTGGGCTGAGCGACTCCGCCGGCGAACGGCGTGACCGTGTACGAGGTGAGCGGCGAGCCCCCGTTCGAGGGGACGGCCCACGAGACTGTCGCCGAGCTGCTCGAGGCAAGGACCGCGACGACCGCCGTCGGGGCGGCCGGGGCCGTGGGCGCCGTGGTCGACGACGACTTGAGCACGAGGATCGCCGCGAGCCACGGCGTGCTGGGACCCGTCCCGAAGGCGGCACTCGGAGTGGCCCCTGCGTTGACCACCTGGTCCTCGGCGAGGAACTCCATGTCGCCCGTCGGGGACAC
>JACRAA010000232.1 GCA_016213595.1 Actinomycetota bacterium
CACGACGGCTGGGGTGGCGGCACGAGCTGCTCACGCACGCGCTGCTGCAGGCGACCGCGCGCCCCGTCGTACGTCGTGCACTCGTCCCCGCCGCGACGCGGCTGCCGTGGGTCTTCGGCGCGGCCGTCAACCAGCTCGCCCGTCCCGCCGGCGGTGCGGCATGAGCACCCCACGACGTTCTTCTCCCCCGCTCCGCTCCTCCGAACAACGCCGCAGGGACCCCGCGTGAGCACCCTCGACCGCCTGCCCGCCGTCTCGCTCGCCGAGGTCAACGCCGAGGCCGCGCTGCTGACCAGGGTCGACCGCAAGTACGTCGTCCCTGCCGCCGACCTCGATGCCGTCCTGACCGGCATCCCGGGCCTGCGCGTCCTGGAGATCGACGGCCGCCGCTGCTCGCGCTACGAGTCGACCTACCTCGACACGGTGCACCTCGACAGCTGGAGCGCGTCGGCCCATCGCCGACGCCGCCGCTGGAAGGTGCGCACCCGGACGTACGCCGACACCGGCGAGCGGTGGCTGGAGGTCAAGACCCGCGGCCTGCGCGGCACCACCGTCAAGGAGCGACTGCCGCACCCGGGCGCCGACGACCTCGTCGTCCCCGCGGCCGCCGACGCCTGGGTCCGCGACCGGCTCGGCGCCGCGCACGTCCACGACGTCGACCCCGGCGGCCTGGTCGCCACGCTCCACACCAGCTATCGCCGCACGACGCTGCTGCTCGACGGCGGCGCCGGCCGCGCCACGATCGACCGCGACCTGCACTGGGCCTCCTCCCACGGCACCGCTGCGGTCGGCGACGTGCTCGTCATCGAGACCAAGGCGGGCAGCGCCCGGCCCGGTCCGCTCGACCGGTGGCTCTGGGAGCTCGGGCACCGGCCGGTCCGGATCAGCAAGTACGGCACGGGGCTGGCGCTGCTCACCCCGGACCTCCAGCGCAACCGCTGGCACCGCGTCACGACACGGCACCTCGGCGCCCTGACCGTCGACGCGGGAGTGCCGGCATGACGGCGTAGGGAACGGGGGTCTGGGACGCGACGACCGTGCAGGAGGAGGCCGATGCGATCCGCGCCAGCCTCAGCTGACGACCGGGAACTCCTCCATCGCGTGGTCGGCGATCTTCTTCATCATGTAGCCGTCGATGCCGCCGCCGACGAGCCCGCCGGCGAACGGGACGCCGCGACCGAAGCGGCTCAGCGCCTTCTCGCTCACCCCGCGCATCAGCCGGAAGCCGACCGCCTTGTTGACGACCATCAGGGCGGCCGGCGGCAGGCCCCGGAGGGCGTACGTCGTCACGCGGCTGCCGGCCGTCGCCATCCCGGCCTTCTTGAGCACCTCGTCGGACTCGGAGCCGACCAGGGTGAGCAGGATCGCGGTGCGCACCCGCGGCTCGGAGACGTCGTACCCCCGCAGCGTGGCGACGACGCCGACCATCCGCACCGCCTGGAGGTAGAACTCGGCCAGGTTGACCGGCAGCGACACGGGCATCGTGACGAAGCCGCCGAGGCCGGTGACGAAGCCGCCGATCGAGCCCATGACCGTGGTCGAGCGGGCCACGGCCGCGATCGCCTTCTCCGGGTCACCGCCGGCCTTGGCCAGCGCGCGGTCGGCCACCTCGCGGACGGGGTCGATCGGTCCGCGGCCCTCGAGGCCCACGTCGACGAGCATCGTGACGAGCCGGTCGATGGCACCCGAGTCGGGCTGCTGGTCGTTGGCGGCGTCGAGCGCGGCCCGCGTCGTCTTCGCGGAGCGGCCGGGGGTGAACTTGTCGAGGAGTCCCATGGGCACACCCTAGGAACCTGGCGGTGGCGACGGCTCACCCCTGAGTTCCGACGAACACAACGAACGCAAGGGTGAGACGTGCGTCACAGGCACCTAGCGTCGCAGGCACCCGGTGCATCTCGGCGTCGGGTGACCTCCTGGAGGACGACATGCGATCCCTTCCGACCCGCCTCGCCGCGGGAGCCGCGCTGCTCGCCGCGGGGCTCCTCCCGCCTGTCGCGGCCCACGCCGAGGACGCGCCGACGCCCGTCCCGTGCCCGGCATCGGTCGCGGACGCGGCTGACTGCTTCACCGGCCAGGACGTTAACGGCGCGTGGTACGCCGTCGCCGTACCCCACGACTGGGCCGGTGACCTCGTCGTGCACGCGCACGGCGGCCCCGACCTGGCCGCCGCCTCCGACCCGGCGCGCAGCGTCGAGGACCTCGACCGCTGGGCCGTGATGGTCCGCGAGGGCTACGCCTGGGTGGGCTCGGCCTACCGCCGCGGCGGCTACGGCACCCGGATGGCGGTGGCCGACACCGAGAGCGCGCGGGAGGAGTTCGTCGCCGCGTTCGGCGAGCCGGCGCGCACCTTCGCGCACGGGCAGTCGTGGGGTGGCGACGTCGCGGCCAAGCTCGTCGAGGTGCACCCGACGACCTACGACGGGGTGCTGCTGACCAACGGCGTGCTGGCCGGGGCGTCGCGCGGCTACGACTACCGCGTCGACCTGCGCGTGGTCTACCAGTACTACTGCGGCAACCACCCGCGTCCGACCGAGCCGCAGTACCCCCTCTGGATGGGGCTGCGGGAGGACTCGACGATGACGTCGGCCGGGCTGAGGGCGCGGCTCGAGGAGTGCACGGGCGTCTCGAAGGCGCCGGCGGACCGCACCGCGCTCCAGCAGCGCAACCTCACGGACATCCTCGCGGTGACCAAGGTGCCCGAGCGGACGCTCGAGTCACACCTGCGCTTCGCGACCTTCACCTTCCGCGACATCGTCCACGAGCGCCTCGGCGGCCGGAACCCGTTCAGCAACGTCGGGATCCGCTACTCCGGCAGCCACGACGACCAGGCGCTCAACCGGGGCGTCGAGCGGTTCGCCGCGGACCCGTCGGCGAAGCGCGACCTCACCTGGGACAGCGACCTCACCGGCGCCGTCTCGATCCCCACCGTCACCCTCCACGCGATCGACGACCCGACGGCGTTCGTCGAGCACGAGTCGGCCTACCGCGCGACGCGGGTCGGAGCGGGCACCGACGACCTGCTGGTCCAGGTCTTAACCCGAGAGGCTGAGTACAGCTCGCTCAGCAACAGCGGGTACGCCGCCGCGATGTCCGCGCTCGTCAGCTGGGTGTCGAGCGGCG
>JACRAA010000233.1 GCA_016213595.1 Actinomycetota bacterium
ACCATCGAGGAGAAGGTCGTCGCCCTGCAGCAGCGCAAGCGTGACCTCTTCGACTCCGTCGTCGGTGGGGCCGCCGACCTCGGCGCCCCGCTCACCGCCGACGACATCCGGGGACTGCTGGAGGCTGACTGACCGTCCGGGCCGGGGGGAGAGGGGTGTCGCGGCCGACGAGACGCCAACGAGCCATAGAGATTGTGAGGGGCCTCGGCTAGCCTGCGGAGTCAGGTCGGTCACTGTCCATGGAGGTCGCGATGCCCATTCTCGCCAACATCACCGAAGCCATCGGGAACACGCCGCTGGTACGGATCAACCGTCTCGCGGAGGGGCTGGATGCGACGGTGGCGGTGAAGCTGGAGTTCTACAACCCGGCCAACTCGGTGAAGGACCGCATCGGCGCCGCCATCATCGACGCCGCGGAGGCCGATGGCAGCCTCAAGCCCGGCGGCACGATCGTCGAGGCGACGAGCGGCAACACCGGCATCGCCCTCGCGATGGTCGCCGCCGCGCGGGGGTACACGCTCGTGCTCACCATGCCGGAGTCCATGTCGAAGGAGCGGCGGGCCCTGCTGCGCGCGTTCGGGGCCGAGCTCGTCCTCACCCCTCCCGGAGAGGGCATGCGGGGGGCCGTCCAGCGCGCCGTGGCGATCGCGGCCGAGCGTCCGGGCGCGATCCTCGCCCGCCAGTTCGAGAACCCGGCGAACCCGAGGATCCACTACGAGACCACCGGCCCGGAGATCTGGCAGGCGAGCGACGGCAAGGTCGACATCTTCGTGTCCGGCGTCGGTACGGGCGGCACGATCAGCGGTGCGGGCAAGTACCTCAAGGAGCAGAACCCCGACATCACCATCGTCGCGGTCGAGCCCGCCGAGTCGCCGATCCTGTCCGGCGGGAGCCCCGGCCCTCACAAGATCCAGGGCCTCGGCGCCAACTTCGTCCCGGACGTCCTCGACCGCGACATCTACGACGAGGTCATCACCGTGACCGGTGACGACGCCGTCTCTGTCGCCAGGGACATGGCCACCAAGGAAGGCATCCTCGCCGGCATCTCGTCGGGTGCGATCCTCAAGGCCGCCCTCGACCTCGCCGCGCGGCCCGAGAACAAGGGCAAGACGATCGTCGCCATCACCTGCGACTTCGGCGAGCGCTACCTGTCCACCATCCTGTTCGACGGCCTGGTCGACTGACCCGGGGGTCGAGCGACCCCGGGTCGACTTATGCCGGGGTCGGCTGACGCCGGGCTCGACGAGCGCGGGGGAGGCGTCAGGGCCGTACAGCCAGGTCGTGGTCGACGTAGCCCGGCTTCGCGATCGTGAGCCCGCCGAGCAGCAGCAGCACGGAGGAGCCCGCGATCATGAGCAGCGGCACCGACCAGCCGCCCGTCGCCTGGTGCAGGATGCCGACGAGGAGCGGGCCCAGCCCGGAGAAGATGTAGCCCACGGACTGGGTCAGCCCGGACAGTCCGCCGGTCACGTGCGGGTCGCGGGTGCGCGCCGTGATGAGCGCGAGCGCCATGGGGAACGAGAACCCGGCGACGGCGATGAGCGTCACCCACAGGATCGGTGACCAGAGGGGGGCCGCCCACAGGCCGATGAAGCCGGCGGCGAGCAGGACGGAGAAGGCCACCACGTACGGACGCAGGTCCCTCGAGCGCGCCACGACAAGGGGCATGATGAGCGCCGCCGGGAAGCCGAGGGCGGAGTTGTACGAGAGCAGGAGGCTCGCGTGCGACGCGGACACGCCGGCGTCCCGGAGGATCTGGGCGAGCCAGCCGAACGTGACGTACGCCTGCATGGACTGGATCCCGAAGAACACGGCGAGCCCGAGGGCCCGCCGGGAGCGGATCACCGAGCCGATGCTGCTCCGCGGACCCATGGCCGCGCCCGCCCGGCGCCGCTCACTGATCATCAGCAGGACCCACGGCACGACCGTGAGCGCGGAGAGGGCGCCCCAGACGCCGAGGGCGGTGCGCCAGCCGCCCTGCGTCGCGACGAGGACGGGGGTCACCAGGCCGGGCACGGTCGCGCCGGTGGTGAGACCCACCACGTACACCATCATGAGGACGGACTGGCGGTTCGGGTAGAAGCGCTTGATGAAGACCGGCACGAGGATGTTGCCCATCCCCGCGCCCAGCAGCGCCAGTACGGACAGGGCGAGGAACGAGGCCTGGTCGCTGACGAGTGAGCGGGCCAGCAGCCCCAGCGCGGCGGCGGCGGCGCCGAGCGTCAGGGTCCCGGCCGTGCCCAGCTTGTTCGACAGCGTGACGGCCGTCGCGCCCGCGACCGCGAAGCAGAAGCCGGGGAGGGCGGTCAGGGCGCCGGCCGTGGCCGCCGTGAGGCCGAGACTCTGCGTGACCTCCGCGAGCACCGGTCCGATGGATGTCGCCCCGGGACGCAGGATCACCGCGATAATGGCGACGGCGAAGGCGCCGAACCATGCGAACCGGGACGCCCTGGGAAGTTTCACCGGCGAATCCTCCCAGATCACCCGGAGCTGGCAGGGGATCGCTCACGCCCGTAGCGCCGGGGCAGATAGCTCAGGTAACACTGTCATTGGAGGTCTGTCATCCGCCCCGGTCGCCTGCCCGGCCACCACCATAATTAGCCTGCGCCGAGTCACGGCGACCGCAAGGAGCCCCACCCATGGCACGCAACGACCAGATCCTCTACATCCTGCAGGGGCTGGTGCGCCGCTCGCAGGATCTCGAGGGCGCGATGGTCGTCACCCTCGACGGCCTCCCGCTCGCGTCCGCGCTGCCCCACGGGGCCGACGAGGACCGCGTCGCCGCGATGGCGGCCGCTGCCCTGTCCATGGGCGCCCGCACCACCGCGGAGCTGCGCCGGGGCACGCTCGAGCAGGTGCTCGTCAAGGGTGAACGCGGCTATGTCGTGATCATCGCCTCAGGCCCGGACACGGTACTGGCCGCCATCTCCACCGGCGAGGCGAAGCTGGGCATGCTGCTGTACGAGATGACGCTCGCCGCGCGCGACATAGCCCGCGAGCTGGCGTGAGCGCCATGCACGACATGTGCCCCGAGGATGTCCGCGGCGAGGGGCGCGCGTACGAGTGGACGTACTTCGACGGGACGAGCCGTCGGCTCCTGGTCACGGACGAGGAGACGAGGTTCCCGACGGGGGAGCTCATCGTGTCCCGGACGGACGTCTCCGGCGTCATCACGATGTGCAACGACGCGCTGGTGCACCTGTCCGGGTACAGCCGCGAGGAGCTCGTCGGCACGTCGCACGCCATCCTGCGGCACCCCGACATGCCGCGCTCCGTGTTCGCCGATCTCTGGTCGACGGTCGGCCAGGGCACGCGGTGGACCGGGTACATGAAGAACCTGCGCCGTGACGGCGGCTACTACTGGGTGTACGCCACGGTGATCCCCAAGGTCGTCGACGGTGTGGTCGTCGGACACACGTCCGTACGGCGCGAGCCGAGTCGGGCCAAGGTCGAGGAGCTGTCAGCGGTGTACGCGACGATGCGCGACGAGGAGGGACGCGGATGACACGCCACTTCGCGATCTCGCCGGACGTCAACGTCCGCCACGTCGCCGACTGGTTCATCTTCAACACGAAGGTGCAGCGGATGACCGGTCTGGGGTTCCATGCCACCGCGTACAGCGACTTCGCGGAGCTGCACGAGGCGTACGAGGAGGGCCGCGCGGACCTCGTCTTCGCGAACGCCGCGGACACCGCCATGCTCGTACGGGAGCACGGGTACCTGCCTGTCGCGGCCGCGGCGGGGGTCTCGAAGGAGGCGATGGTCGTCGTGGCGGCCGACGGGCCGTTCCGTGGGATGGCCGACCTGCCGCGGCAGCTCACCGTCGCGTCGACGAGCGCGCCCGATGTCGAACGCATCGGCCGGATCCTGCTCGAGCCGGCCGACCTCGGACCGGCCGACCTCACACTCGACGTCAAGCCGAACCCCGTGCTCGTCGCCAAGGCCGTGATGTGGCACGAGGCGCAGGCCGGGTTCCTGCCACAGGACGCGTACGAGGCGCTGTCCGCGATGGTCAAGGCCCAGCTCCGAGTGCTCGTCGCCAGCAGGATCTACGTCGTGCGCAACGCGCTCCTCGTGAGTCCTGCCCTCACCGACGAGGTCGAGGCGATCTGGGACGGTCTCGCGTCCATGAACGTCGACCCCGACTGCGCCGAGCTGCTCACCGGTCTCGGCGCGCCACACGGCTGGGAGCGCCTCACACCCGAGGACGCGGACTTCATGATCGACCTCATGGACGCGCTCGCTCAGGAGTAGCCGCGGCTGAGGTGGGGCGTGGAGCGGACCCCCGCAGCCGCGCCGGTCACTCCGCCAGCGTGAGGATCTGTGGCCCGTCCTCGGTGAGGGCGATGGTGTGCTCGGTGTGGGCCGTACGGCAGCCGGTCGCGCTGCGGAGCGTCCAGCCGTCGTCGTCGATCCGCAGGCGGTCGGTGTCGGCCATCACCCATGGCTCGATCGCGAGCAGCAGGCCCGGCCTGAGCGGGTAGCCGCGGCCGCGCAGGCCGTTGTTGGAGATGTGCGGGTCCTGGTGCATCGTGCTGCCGACGCCGTGGCCGCCGAACTCCATGTTCACCGGGTAGCCCGCACCGGTGAGCACGTGGCCGATCGCGTGGGAGATGTCGCCCACCTTGCGGCCGGAGCCTGCTGCGGCGATGCCCGCGTCGAGCGCCTCACGGGTCGCGTCGATCATCCGCTGGTCCTCCGGGTCGACCCGGTCGCCGACCACGAAGCTGACGGCCGCATCGGCCACCCAGCCGTCGACGCTCACGGCGAAGTCCAGGGTCAGCAGGTCGCCGTCGGCCAGTACGTAGTCGTGCGGGAGCCCGTGCAGGACCGCGTCGTTGACGGACGTGCAGATCACCTTCCCGAACGGCCCGCGTCCGAAGGACGGCGCATAGTCCACGTAGCAGGACACGGCCCCTCGTTGCGCGATGAGCTCGCGCGCCCAGCGGTCGATGTCGAGCAGGTTCGTCCCCGGTTCCGTCCGTCGCCGGAGCTCGGCCAGGGTCGCGCCGACGAACCGTCCGGCAGGGCGGGCGGCATCCACCTGGGCAGGGGTCAGGACCTCGATCACGAGCACATCCTCCCTGATGCTGTGGGAGCCGACCACATCCGAGTGGCAGCCGTCATGCAGCCGTGCCCCGACCGTCCCCGTCCTGGCCGTCTGCATCCTGCCCGACCATCACGAGCAGCCCCGCCGGGACGATCTCGGCCTCGAAGCGGGAGGTCTCACCGCTGGCGTCACCGTCGAGCTGGTACGGGACGGGCCGGGCCGACTCGATGACGACCCGCTTGCCCTGGGCGTACTCGAGAGGCTCGACCTCGACGCCTCCGAGGAGGCCCGAGGCCACCTTGGCCCAGTCCGAGACACCTGTGGGGCTGCCGATGAGCACATCGAGCAGGCCGTCCCTCGGGTCCGCCTGGGGGAACATGCGGATGCCTCCCTGCAGGGTGCCGACGTTGCCCACGAGCGCGAGCATGGCGCTGCGCTCGACGGGCTCGCCGTCGTCCAGCGTCACGGTGACCTCGTACGGGCTGGAGCCGACCTTCTGCGCGGCGGCGAGGAAGTACGCGGCCGAGCCGACGACCCGCTTCAGGTCGTCGTTGGTGCTCGCCATGACCTCGGCGTCGCCCCCCACGCCGCTCATGACCACGAAGTGCTCCGTCTGGTCGTCGGCCGTGAACCGGACGACGTCGACGGCCGACGCAACACCGCCGAACGCCACGTCGAACGCCTCCTGCTCGTCGAGAGGCACGCCGAGGTTCCGGGCGAGGAGGTTGCCGGTGCCCGCCGGCACCAGGGCGACGGGCACGTCACTGCCCACGAGCTCGGAGCAGACGACCCGTACGGTCCCGTCACCGCCTGCGACGATCACCAGGTCGACCTTCTTCGCCAGGGCGTCACGGGCCATCTGGTGCCCCGGGTCGTCCTCGGCGGTCTCCAGCCAGAGCGGCGGCTTCCACCCGCGCTCGCGGAGCTCGTACTCGATCCGGTTGCGGAAGAAGTCGAAGTCGGTCACCTTCGAGGGGTTGTAGATGATGGCGGCGCGCTTGTCGACGTGGACCTTGGGCCGGTGGAGCACGCCCAGCGAGTCAGCCATGGTGTTGAGCCCAGCGAGCAGGAGGGCGGTCGAGATCACGGCGCCGCCGAACAACGCCCCGCCGACGACGTCGCTGAACCAGTGGTGGCGCATGAGCAGCCGGTCCGCCGCGACGACGAGGACGAACAGCGCGCCGGCGCAGCGGATCACCCAGATCGACGTGGTCGACCGGCGCTGGAGCGTGACGAGCGTGACGACCGTGGCGGAGGCGATCATGGCCGCGACGAGGTGGCCGGAAGGGTACGAGTACCCGGGGTAGGTGAGCGCGTCGCTGAAGCTCGAGGTCGGCCG
>JACRAA010000234.1 GCA_016213595.1 Actinomycetota bacterium
CATCTGCGGCTACGGCCGGGTCGGGAGCCTTGTCGCGCGCGACCTGACCTCCGCGGGCCACGACGTGGTCGTCCTCGACATCGGGGAGGACTCCCTGTCCCGCGCCGAGGCCGACGGCTATCCCGTCATCCACGGCGACGGCACCTCTGACGCCGTCCTGCTGAGGGCGGGCATCACGAGGGCGCGAGGCCTCGTCAGCTGCATCGACTCCGACGCCAGCAACGTGTACGTCACCTTGTCCGCGAGGACCCTCAACCCCCACCTGTTCATCGTCGGCCGTGCCGGCGACGAGGGTGTGGTGCAGAAGCTGCGCATCGCAGGCGCCGACCGCGCCATCTCCCCGTACACGATGGCTGGGACGACGATCGCGAACATGGCCCTGCGCCCGCGCGTCCTCGAGTTCATCGACGCGGCGCTGTCGCGCGGCGACCTCGCCTTCACCCTGGAGGAGGTGACCGTCGACGCGGCCCTCGAGGGGCAGACCATCGCCGACCTGAGAGCGCGCAAGGTGTTCACCCTCGCCATCTCGCCCAGCGACGGTACGTACGAGCCGAACCCGCCCGACTCGCGGGTCCTCGCCCGCGACGAGCACCTCATCGTGTCCGGCTCCTCGCAGGCCGTGGCCGCGCTGGGCTAGCGGCCACCTGCCTGGTACCTCTCGGTGACGACCTCGTTCGCCGGGCGCCGCGAGCGGTCAGGCGACGGTCAGGGTGGCGGGCAGCCCCAGGTAGTCGCCGACGCGCTCCGCTGCCTCCCTGAGCGCCGCGACCTCGTCCACCTCGAGCGGGCGCCAGCCGATGAGGTCGAACCGTACGGACCGCGGCGTGACCGTCCGGGTGTGGACGGCGACGAACTGGCCGTCGACGACGGCCATGCCGACGGCCGGGTACCGGGTCGCACGCGGCACCAGCCCGGCCTCGTCGATGACGTACCGGGAGTGCTGGAACCCGTTGTGCATCTCGTCGAGCGAGAGCAGGAGGTGGCCCCGGGGCTGTCCGGCCGAGGGGGGCGGTTCGGAGTCGGCCAGGTGCCAGAAGATCGTGTTGTCGTGCTCGAACGAGCTCAGCCGCTCGGAGGCCGCCGCGAGGCCTCGGTCTACGTCGCGCAGACCGAGGGTCGCCCAGTACGCGAGGTCGCGGGCCGTCGCCGGCCCGTGGCCCGTGACGTACCGCACGACGATCTCGGCGAGGGCCTCCTCCCGGTCCAGCCGCCTGGGCTTCGGGACGCGGTCGGAGAACAGCGCGTACGTGTGCTCGCCGTCACGCGGCCGCCCGCTGCAGATCAGCTCGTCGAGCTCGACCACCGCGAGGATCTGGGCGGCGGCCATGCCGTCGATGTCGAGGCCGACAGCGGCGAGGGCGTCCCTCAGCTCCTGCCGTGTCTGGTCGGGCCTCTCGTCCAGCGAGCCGGCGACGATGTCAGCGACCAGGCGCAGGGTGGCGTCGTCGAAGCCCTGCCTGGCAAGCATGCCGGTGATGATCCCCCGCACCCGGGCGCCGGACAGGTCGAGCAGCCAGCCGATGTCGTCCGCGAGCGCGTAGTGCCACGTCGACCGCAGCACGTGGGTACGGACGACGGTGCCGTCGGTGAGAAGCCCCTCCACCGCGTCGGGACGTGGCGAGCGGGTGCGGGCCGCGACGGCCCACTCCGACTGGCGCTGGTTCTCCGCCTGGACCCCCAGCAGGTGCCCGACGACGGCTCGCGCGTCGTCGCCGGGCTCCGTCAGCCACTGGCTGTGGAGCCGCCAGGCGGCGATGTCCCGATCACGCATGCGCGAATGCTGCCAGACCCGTCGCCCCCGCCATAGCGGACGTGAATTCCCTTCTCGGCGCGGGATGGGCGACCTAGGCTGCATCAGCATGTGCAGGAACATCCACGTGCTCCACAACTTCGACCCTCCCGCAACCTCGGACGAGGTGATGGCGGCAGCACTGCAGTACGTGCGGAAGGTGTCCGGGACGACCAAGCCGTCGAAGGCGAACCAGGAGGCGTTCGACGAGGCCGTCCACGCCGTCGCTCATGCGACGCAGCACCTCCTCGACCACCTCACGACCGGCGCGCCTCCGAAGGACCGCGACGAGGAGGCGGCCAAGGCCAGAGCCCGGTCAGCAGCAAGGTTCGCCGCTGTGTGACGGCCAGCGGAGGGTCGACACGCGAGACGAGGGATGCCTCGTTCGTCTCCCCCGTCACAGGAGTAACAAATTTGCAATCTGCTGGCGAACGGCGGATGACGGGGTTGTAACGTACTGCCCGCGGCTACCCCAACAGTGGCCGACACTGCTCGGCGCCGGACCCCGGCGGCGGACCCGCACCCGCTCGAGGCTTTCGAGGGCTGTGGCCGCTGCCGGGGCCGCGCTATTTCCTAGGGCTGCCGTAGCCGCCGGTCCGCCCTCGCCCCGAATCCCGGGATCGAGTGGTGAGATGTGGTGCCGACCGCTACTTTGGGCGTGTCAGAGGCACCGCCCGCGGCACGTGAGCCCATACTGCCCGCGGGCATTTCCGGCGTCTGGCTGGACGACTGGAGGACACATGACCGACACGGCACAGCTCTCGCTTCCCGACGGGCGGACCGTCGACCTGCCCGTGGTGGTCGGCACGGAGAACGAGCCCTAGGTGGACATCAGCAAGCTGCGCGCGCAGACCGGCTACATCACGCTCGACGACGGGTACGGCAACACGGGTTCCTGCGAGTCAGCCATCACGTTCATCGACGGCGACAAGGGCATCCTGCGCTACCGCGGCTACGCCATCGAGGAAGTCGCCCAGCACAGCTCGTTCATCGAGGCTGCGCAGCTGCTCATCTGGGGAGAGCTGCCGACCAAGGCCGAGCGTGACCGGTTCGGCCAGCTGCTCGGGGAGAACGCCGCCCTGCCGGAGCCGATGCGCCGCCACTTCTCGAGCTTCCCACCCTCGGCACACCCGATGGCGATCCTGTCCGCGATGATCAACGCGCTCCAGGCGTACGACCTCCCTCACCTCAAGATCGACACCCCGGAGCAGTTCGAGGTGGCTGCCGCCTCACTGATCTCCAAGGTCAGGACGCTCGCGGCGGCCTCCTACAAGTCGTCCATCGACGAGGCACTGGTCTACCCGCGGCCGGACCTCAAGTACGCCGAGAACTTCCTCCACATGATGTTCAGCAAGCCGTACCAGGAGTACGTGCCGACGCCCGAGGTCGCGGGTGCGCTCAACCTCCTGCTCGTCCTCCACGCCGACCACGAGCAGAACTGCTCGACGTCGACGGTCCGCATGGTGGCGTCGTCCCAGGCGAACCTGTACGCCTCGGCTGCCGCGGGCGTCTGCGCGCTGTGGGGACCTCTCCACGGCGGTGCCAACCAGGCCGTGATCGAGATGCTGGAGCAGATCGAGGAGCAGGGCATCTCGGTGAAGGACTACGTGGCCCGGGTCAAGGACAAGACGGCCGGGGTGAAGCTCATGGGCTTCGGGCACCGCGTGTACCGGAACTTCGACCCTCGCGCATCGATCATCAAGAAGGCCGCGGACGCGCTCCTGGACAAGATGCACATCCAGGACCCGAAGCTCGAGCTGGCCCGCGAGCTCGAGGCGGCGGCTCTCTCGGACGACTACTTCACCGAGCGCAAGCTCTACCCGAACGTCGACTTCTACTCGGGCATCATCCTCAAGGCGATCGGCATCCCGATCGACATGTTCACCGTGATGTTCGCCATCGGACGCATGCCGGGCTGGATCGCCAACTGGAAGGAGATCCACGACAACCCGACGGCGCGGATCTACCGTCCGCGGCAGATCTACACTGGCCCTACGCCTCGTCCCTTCGTCGAGCGCAGGGACCGCCACCACGGCATCCGTTCCTGACCGTCACGACGCGCCCCGGTCGACTCGTTCGGCCGGTTCCAGCGCGTACGCAGAGAGACTCCATGACTGACTCGTTCACGCATCCGGACCCGGCCGGCTCGTTCACGTCGTTCCCGCTGTACGCGGCTCCGGTCGACCCCGACTCGGTCCTGGACCGGCTGACGACGGCTTTCACCGACCAGGCCGTCGGCCGGGGGCTGCCGACGAAGACGGGTGAGCCGACGATCCTCGTGACGCTCCACGGCGTACGGATCGTGGTCGCCCTGGCGGACACGCCGGTCCCGGAGCAGGAGGCGACCCGCAACTGCCACCCGGCGTACTGGAGCGACACGTCTCCCGTGGACCAGCACGTGGCGCACGCCGTCGTCCGCGCCGAGGTCGTCGACCGGCCCGAGGACTCAGCGATCGAGCGGACCCTCGCCGCGCACGTCACGGGGTCGCTCGTCGCCGCCAGCCTCGTGGAGGCACCGGAGGCCGTGGCCCTGTACAGCGCGACCGCCGCGACCACGCTGCCGGTGGACGTCGTCCATGACATCGTCCGCGCGGCCTACGCGGACCCGGAGGATCCCCAGCTCCCGGTGGACCTGTGGCTGTCCGTGTGGTCGTGGGGCAACGAGGTGACCGGTACGACACTCGCCACCTTCGGCCTGCCGACGTTCGGGCACGCCGACCTCATGCTCGAAGCGACTCCCCTGGAGCCGGCCGAGTCCACGAACCTGCTGCTCGACATCGCCCGCTATGTCGTGACGACGGGCGCCCAGCTCCAACCCGGCGACGAGCTCGGTCACGCCGACCGGCAGCTCCGGCTCCAGGCGGCCACCAGCCCCAGCCACGGCAACCCGGTCCTGGGGGTGCTGCTGTGAGCACCACGTACTTCCGCGCCGGCGACGGTGCCCCCCTGACGCCCGATGACGCCCTGCGCGTGTGGGCCGGTGAGGCGTACCAGATCCTCGTCGAGACCGCCTCCCACTACGGCCGGGTCGTGTCGGCGGAACAGCTCGCCCGCGCCGTCCAGGACCGCACGTCCGTACGGTCCACGCTGCGTCCCGCATCCTGGCTCGGGCGCGTTCTCACGCTCGTCGTGCACCGCTGCCACGCGACCGACGAGCCGCCGCTCACCTCACTGGTGGTCAACCCGGCGACAGGGATGGTCGGTCCCGCGTACGGCGAGGTGCAGCGCGTCACAGGGCAGCACAGCCTCAATGACGTCGGCCGCGAGAAGGCTGCGGCACAGGGCAGGCTGGACTCGTACCGTCGCTACGCACCCGACGTGCCGCCGGACGCGGAGCCGCGGCTCGCGACGATGTTCGTCGAGAACCGGGCGAAGGCCAAGCGCGCGGTACGGCCGGGCACGGCCCGCCAGCAGGCACCGGTCGTCGAGCCCGACGTCCCCCTCAACCGCATCTGCCCGCGGTGCTTTCTCGAGACGCCCATCGACGGAGAGTGCCAGAACTGCAACTAGAGCGGGAGCTGAGGCGTCGACGGCGGCCCGCGCGGAGGCGCTGGACAAGGGCTGAAGAGCTGAGCAGGACGGGGGGACCGCAGGGCCAGGGGCCACGCGGTCCTTCCCCGTCGGTCGAAGCCACCCTCCCCAAGCGGGCATCTTCGAGTGCCTGGTCATGACCATAGCGACCGCCACTGACACAGGTCTAGATCAAGTGCACATCAAGCCCACGATCTGGTCGGCCATCTCGCGGAGTGGTTGAGCCAGCCCATCCGAGTGTCCCTCTCAGGGCGCTGCAGAGCTCAGTCCGCGAGCCGTGACCACATGCGGCAGGATGTGCGACATGTCCCTCAGCGAAGCCCAGCCCCGGCCCTCCGCGGCCCTCGAGACCTTCATCGCGGGCCTTCACAAGGTCGAGCTGCACGTCCATCACGTGGGGTCGGCGTCGCCGGCCGTGGTGGCCGAGCTCGCGGCCCGGCACCCGGGACGCGTGCCCTCCGATCCCGCGGCGCTCGCCGACTACTTCACGTTCACCGACTTCGCCCACTTCGTCGAGCTGTACCTGTCGGTCGTCGACCTCGTCCGCACCCCTGAGGACATCTGGACCCTGACCCATGGCATCGCGGAGGAGCTCGCGCGTCAGCAGGTCCGCTACGTCGAGCTCACGTGCACGCCCGTCACCAACGTCAACGCCGGCGTACCGATCGAGGCGTTCGTCGAGGCGACCGAGGATGTCCGCGTGGCGGTGGAGCGGGACCTGGGGCTCACCATGCGCTGGATCTGGGACATCCCGGGTGAGCTGGGCCTCCCCGCCGGTGTGGAGACCCTGAAGTACGCGCTGGAGCACGGGCCCTCGACCCTCATCGCCCTCGGCCTCGGCGGGCCGGAGATCGGCGTCCCCCGCCCCCAGTTCGCAGACGTCTTCGCGCAGGCGCGCGCCGCCGGCCTCCACTCGATCCCCCACGCCGGCGAGACGACGGGCCCCCAGACGATCTGGGACGCCATCCAGCTCCTAGGGGCCGAGCGGATCGGCCACGGCACCTCTGCCGTACAGGACCCCCTCCTGCTGGCCTACCTGGCCGAGCACCGCATCCCCGTCGAGGTCTCCCCCACCTCGAACATCGCCACCCGGGCGGTCGCCACGTTCGCCGAGCACCCGCTGCGCCGGCTCGTCGAGGCAGGTGTGCCCGTGAGCATCAACTCCGACGACCCCCCGATGTTCTCCACCACGCTCACCACCGAGTACGGGGTCGCCGCCGCGCTGCTCGACCTGGACGAGGCCGGGGTCGCAGACCTGGCCCTCGCCGCGGTCGACCACACCTTCGCGCCGGAGGAGACCAAGACGGCGGTACGCGACGAGATCCGGTCCTACGCTTCCCTGGAGTCCGCGCAGCGGGCCTGAGGGTTCCGGCCGGACTCCACGTCCCGATACGGTCCCGTCATGGTGAGCCACGCTGTCCACGACTGGTCCCTGCATCGCACGCTCGGCCGCTTCGTCTCGGACCACGCGAACCCGCCAGGCGCGTCGGGAGGGATGCGCCCGACCGAGCCGGACGCCGGTGCCCTCGCGCTCCTCGACCTGCCCTCGGAGCTGGCTGCCCGGGGCTACGACACGGTGCAGCTGTGCCACTTCCACCTTCCGAGCCGTGACCGCTCGTACCTCGACGAGCTGCGCTCCGCCCTGGGCGACGCCGGGATCGCGCTCGACGCGCTGCTCGTCGACGCCGGCGACCTCGTCCA
>JACRAA010000245.1 GCA_016213595.1 Actinomycetota bacterium
GAACTGGAGCCAGTCGCGGGAGGGGCCGGCATCCTCGGACTTGCTGGTGATGACGTCGACGACGTCGCCGTTGACCAGCTTGGTGTCGAGGCTGACGAGCTTGCCGTTGACGCGCGCGCCGACGCACCGATGTCCGACCTCCGTGTGGACGGCGTACGCGAAGTCGACCGGCGTCGCGCCGTCCGGCAGCGCCTGCACGTCGCCGCGCGGCGTGAAGACGAAGACCTCGTTGCTGCCGAGGTCGAAGGTCAGCGTGTCGAGGAACTCGCGTGGGTCGGAGGTCTCCTTCTGCCACTTCGAGAGCTCGTGGACCCAGGACAGCTCCTGCCCGCTGGACGGGCGGGAGCCCTTCGGACGCTCCTTGTACTTCCAGTGCGCCGCGACGCCGTACTCCGCACGGCGGTGCATCTCCTTGGACCGGATCTGGAACTCGATCGGGCGCCCGCCGGGACCCATCACCGTCGTGTGCAGGGACTGGTACATGTTGTACTTCGGCAGCGCGATGTAGTCCTTGACCCGGCCGGGTACCGGACGCCACCGCACGTGGATGACGCCCATGGCCGAGTAGCAGTCCGCCTGGTCGTCGACGATGATGCGGAGCCCCAGCAGGTCGTAGATGTCGGCGAACTCGCGGCCCCGGACGACCATCTTCTGGTAGATCGAGTAGTAGTGCTTGGGCCGGCCGTACACCGTTGCCGGGATCTTCGCCGAGGCGAGGTCGGCGGTGATCTGGTCGATGACCTCCGCCAGGTACCTCTCACGACGTGGCTGGTTCTCGGCGACGAGGTGGACGATCTCGTCGTACACCTTGGGCTGCATCGTGGAGAAGGCCAGGTCCTCGAGCTCCCACTTGATCGTGTTCATGCCGAGCCGGTGAGCGAGCGGCGCGTAGATGTCCAGAGTCTCCCTGGCGATCCTGTTCTGCTTGTCGGGCCGAAGGGAGCCGAGGGTGCGCATGTTGTGGAGGCGGTCGGCGAGCTTGATGACGAGCACGCGGATGTCGCGTGCCATCGCGACGATCATCTTGCGGATCGACTCGGCCTGGGTGTTCTCGCCGAACTGGACCTTGTCCAGCTTGGTGACCCCGTCCACCATGGCCGCGATCTCGGGGCCGAAGTCGGCCGTGAGCTGCTCCATCGTGTACGACGTGTCCTCGACCGTGTCGTGGAGCAGGGCCGCGCACAGCGTGGGCTCGGTCATGCCGAGCTCGGCCAGGATGGTGGTCACCGCCAGCGGGTGCGTGATGTATGCGTCGCCCGACTTGCGGGTCTGCCCGGCGTGGTAGTGCTCCGCCGTGCGGTACGCACGTTCCAGGAGCGCGAGGTCGGCCTTGGGATGGTTCTGCCGGACGACGTTGAACAGGGGCTCGAGGACCGCGTGCTGTGGTGCCTTCGGGGCGGTCCAGCGCGCGATGCGCTGGCGCATCCGGAGCCGGGGCTGCTCGGGTCCCGTGTCGGTCCTGGGCAGGGTCGGGGGCAGCGGGACGACCTCCGCTGCCGCGTCCGCGTTCGAATCGACGTCCGGTGACGCGATGCCCTGCTCCGTCACGACCCTCCTTACTGGCTGGTAAGGGTCAGTCTAGGCGGGATGCGCCAGGTATGAACCTCTAGATGTATGAACCTCTAGATCCATGAACCCTAGATCGTGATGAGCGCGCCGACACTCGTGATGCCCATGCTCTCCAGGTTGGCCCGGCCGCCCAGGAAGCCGAGCTCCATGATCACGGAGACGTGGACGAGGTCCGCGCCGAGCTGGGTGATGAGCCGGGACGTGGCGCCGACCGTGCCGCCGGTGGCGAGCACGTCGTCGATGACGAGGACTCTGGTGTGCGGCTGGATGGCGTCCTGGTGGATCGAGAGGGTGTCCGAGCCGTACTCCAGCGCGAAGGACTCGCTGAACACGTTCATCGGTAGCTTCCCGGGCTTCCGGACGGGGACGAAGCCGACGCCCAGCGCGAGCGCGACCGGTGCTGCGAAGACGAAACCGCGCGCCTCCATGCCGACGACGACGTCGATGTTCGCCGGCGCCGCGTCGACGAGGGCGTCGATCGACGCCTGGTAGCCCTCGTGGTTCGCGAGCAGCGGCGTGATGTCCTTGTACACCACTCCAGGCTTCGGGAAGTCCGGCACGTCACGGATGAGCGACGCCACCAGCGCGATGCGCTCCTCCTGCGTCCTGGTCGCCACAGCCATCGTGTCGTCCTCCTACTTCTTGCGCCGGGTGCGGGTCTGCCGGGAAGGCTGGGTCCTCGGGGTCGAAGGGGGTGCAGGAGGCGACGCCTCGGCGTCATCTGCCGTCGGCGCCACGTCGTTCGCAGCCTCGCTCGCATCGTCGCCGACGTCCTGCGACGAGGACGGCACCGTGACCGTCGTGACCGTGAACGCCGGCTTGTCGGGAGACGTCGCCTTCGCGTCCGACTGCTCCTCCGAGGCCGCCACATCCTTCGGGGTCGCGACGTCGACGACCGTGGTCCTGTGGGTCGAGCGGACCTCGGCAGCCTTGCGTCGGCGCTCGACCCGCTCGCGGTGTGCGATCATCTCCGGCTCGCGCTCCCTCAGCTGGGTGAGGAGGGGGGACGCGATGAAGATCGAGGAGTAGGCGCCGGCGATCATGCCCACGAACAGGGCGAGACCGAGGTCCTCCAGCGGTCCTGAGCCGAGGACGAACGCACCGGCGAACAGCAGCGCGGCCACCGGGAGCACGCCGATGACGGTCGTGTTCAAGGACCGGACGAGCACCTGGTTGACGGCGTGGTTCGCCGCCTCGGAGTACGTGACCTTGTCGACCTCCATCGAGGCGACGTTCTCGCGGATCTTGTCGAAGACGACGACGGTGTCGTACAGGGAGTAGCCCAGGATCGTCAGGATGCCGATCATCGTGGCCGGGGTGACGGTGAAGCCGACCAGCGCGTAGATGCCGACCGTGATGATCAGGTCGTGGAGCAGGGCGGTCAGGGCTGCCACCGACATCTTCGCGTCGCGGAAGTAGATCCAGATCAGCAGGCCCACGAGCACGAGGAACACGACGAGCGCGATGCCTGCCTGCTGGGTGATCTGCCTGCCCCAGGACGCGCCGATGAGCTGGTAGGCGACCTCGTCCGAGGACTTGCCCGCCTCCTTCGCGATGGCCGCGCGGACGGCGGTCTGCTCCTGGACGTTGAGCGACCGGGTCTGGACCCGCACCTTGTTGTCGCCGACGGTCGTGACGACGGTGCTGTCGAGGTTCGGCACGCCGGTCGCCAGGACGGTCTCGCGGTACTGGCCGACCGTGGACGACGTCACGGTCGCCGGCACCTGGAAGTCGGACCCGCCACGGAACTCGATGCCGAGGTCGAGGCCGCGGAACAGGAGCGCCGCGATGGAGATCAGGAGCGCGATGGCGGAGACGGTGTACCAGATCTTGCGTCGGCCGATGAAGTTGTACGCGAGGTCGCCCGTGTACAGCCGGTGCGTGATGCTCTGCCGCGGCTCGGAGCGGTTGAGGGTCGGGGTCGACATGGTCAGACCTTCTTCCTGGCCATCGCCGGCCGACGGACGACCGGGACGGCGCTCTCGTGCAGCGGGCCGACATGTGAGGCATCCAGGCCCGATCCGCGCTTGCCCGAGCCGAAGAAGGTGGTCTTGACGAGCAGCGCCACGAGCGGCTTGGTGAAGAAGAACACGATGACGAGGTCGAGGATCGTCGTGAGGCCCAGCGTGAAGGCGAAGCCCTTGACCGCGCCCAGTGCGAGAACGAACAGCACGACCGCGCTGAGCATCGACACCGCGTCGGCGACGACGATGGTGCGCCGCGCCTTGCGCCATCCCGACTCGACGGAGGTCCTGATGCTTCTCCCGTCGCGCATCTCGTCACGTATCCGTTCGAAGAAGATGACGAACGAGTCCGCCGTGACGCCGATCGCGACGATCGCCCCCGCGATGCCGGGCAGGCTGAGCGCGAAGCCCATCGACGAGCCCAGCAGGACCATGAGCGAGTACGTACCCGCTGCGGCCATGCCGAGCGAGGCCACCACGACGAGCGCGAGCGCCCGGTAGTAGAGGATCGAGTAGAGGATCACCAGGACCAGGCCGATGGCGCCCGCGACGAGACCCGCGTGGAGCTGGTCGGCACCCAGGGTCGCCGACACGTTGTCGACGCTGGAGACCTCGAACGTGAGCGGCAGTGCGCCGTACTTCAGTACGTTCGCGAGGTCCTGAGCGGTCTTCTGGGTGAACGAGCCTGTGATCTGGGCGTTCCCGCCGGGAATGACCGCCGACACGGACGGCGCCGAGATGACCTTGCCGTCGAGCACGATCGCGAACTGGTTCATGGGGCTGGACTGGGTGGCGAGGTACTGGGTCGCGGAGGTGAACAGCTCAGCGCCGAGGCTGTTGAAGCTGAGGTCCACGGCCCAGTTGAGCTGGTTCTGCGGAACGCCGGCTTGCGCCTGTGTGACGAGCCTCCCCTCGATGAGGGTGGGGCCGAGAAGGTACTTCGCCTGGCCGGTGGTGGCGAGGTCGGGGCGCAGGCACGCCATGAGCGGCTGGTCCGCCACGTCGGGGAACGCGTCGCCGCAGGTGAAGGCGCTGAAGTCCTCCGTGTCCGCGGTGGACGGCACCCAGGCGAGCTGGGAGGTCAGAAGGTCCTTGCGGGCGCTGTCCGACGACGGGAGCGGAGACGTCACCGCTGTCGGCCGGGCGCTGCTCAGGGCTGGGACCTGGGGCAGCGCCGTGGCCTGGTCACTCGCCGCCGAGCTCGCCGTCGACGAGACCTGGTAGACGGCCCGGAACTCGAGCTGGGCGGTCTGTCCGACGAGCTGGACCAGCTCGTCCTTCTGCATGTTCGGGACCGACACCTGGATCTGGTTCCCGCCGGAGGTCGTCACTTCCGACTCGCCGACCCCGAGGGAGTCGACACGCTGCTGGATGATCGTCTTCGCCAGCTCCAGGCTGCTCTGGTCGACGGACCCCGTGCCCGTCGAGTTCTTGGCGGTCAGCGTGATGGTCGTCCCACCCTCGAGGTCCAGGCCGAGCCTGGGCGTCCACGTGTGCGAGAGCGCCATGAGGACGTACAGCCCGGCCAGGACGACCAGGAAGGAGACGAGCGTACGCACGGGATGCGTACGCCGGAGGGTGCTACTGGCCACGTGTGACTGCCCTATACCTTGTCCGCGTCCGTCGGCTCGTCGGTCCTGGGCGTGCCCGTCACGACGTCCTCGGCGACGGTCTGGCCCGGCGTGGCGGGTGCGGCGAACGCGGACGCTTCGTCAGCCTCCGGAGCGACCTCGACCTCGGACGGCTCGGTGGCGTCGGCGTACTCGAACTCGTCCTCGTCGTCCTTCAGCGGCCGGATGATGGCCTGCCGTACGAACGTGAGCTCGACGCCCGGGGAGACCTCGACGACGACCTGCTTGTCGCCCATGTGCCGGACCGTGCCGAAGATGCCGCCCGACATCATGACGCGCGACCCGTCCTGGATGCTGGCCTGGAGGGCCGCCGCCGCCTTGGTGCGCTTCTGCTGGGGCCGGATGATCATGAAGTAGCCCACCACGATGAGGACAGCGATCATCGCCAGAGTTAACGGATCCATGTCATCCCTTGAGTAAGAGGTTCAGGCTCTGCCAGTGCGAGAGCCCAGCACAGCCTAGCGGCCGGGCTCGGAGGAACCGAACCAGCGCCCGGCGTGGGGCGAACCTGTGGACGGCCCGTGTGAGGGCTCAGTCGAACAGTCCGGGCGGAAGGGCCATCCCTGCGGGGATCTCCACCCCGAGATGGGCGTACGCGGACGGTGTCGCGACGCGCCCACGGGGTGTCCGCATGAGGAACCCCTGGCGAACGAGGAACGGCTCGGCGACCTCCTCGACCGTCTCCGTCTCCTCCCCCACGGCGATGGCGAGGGTGCTGAGGCCCACGGGCCCCCCGGAGAACTTGCCGCAGATCGCTTCGAGCACGGCACGGTCCAGCCGATCCAGTCCGAGCTCGTCCACCTCGTACAGCCGCAGCGCCTCGAGCGCCAGCGTGTCCGTCACCACTCCGTCACCACGCACCTGCGCCACGTCCCGGACGCGACGCAGGAGCCGGTTCGCGATGCGCGGGGTGCCGCGGGAACGGGAGGCGATGAGCTCTGCCGCAGTGCCCCTGAGCGGCACGCCGAGGCGGTGCGCCGACCGGCGCACGATGTGCGTGAGGGCGTCCGTCTCGTAGAACTCGAGCTGCGCGGTGAAGCCGAAGCGGTCGCGCAGCGGGCCGGGCAGCAGGCCGGCCCGGGTCGTGGCGCCGACGAGAGTGAACGGTGGGATCTCCAAGGGGATCGCCGTCGCCCCCGGCCCCTTGCCGACGACGACGTCGACGCGGAAGTCCTCCATCGCGAGGTACAGCATCTCCTCGGCCGGCCGGGACATCCGGTGGATCTCGTCGAGGAAGAACACCTCGCCCTCGTTCAGCCCCGACAGGATGGCCGCCAGGTCCCCCGCGTGCTGGATCGCCGGGCCGGACGATATCCGCAGCGGGGCGTTGAGCTCGTTCGCGATGA
>JACRAA010000246.1 GCA_016213595.1 Actinomycetota bacterium
CGCGAGAGGCGCTCTGTGCGCCTGACGGCACTCGGCTGACCGCAGCGACTGCCGCCACGTCCTGACCGCAATCCGCTGATGCCACCGCCTGACGCCACCCGTCTGATGCCGCCCCGTCTGATGCCACCCGTCTCATGCCACCCGTCTGATGCCACCCGCCTGACGCCACCCGTCTCATGCCATCAGTCGAGTGCCGCGCCGAGTGCCGCCGCCGCCCGCCGTTGTCGAAGCCCACCTCGCACCTGTCCCGCGACCTCGCACCCCCTGCCGGATCCTCGCACCCCGTACAGAGGGTGCGACGTCATGCTCGGGGTGCGACGTCACGCTCCCGGGTGTGACGTCAGGCTCGGGTGCGACCTTCGCTTACGAGGGGCGGGTGGCCGGGCGCAGCTGGCAGGTGATGCGGGCCGTCGCGAGACGGTGGCCCTGCTCGTCGGAGACGACGATCTCGTACGTCACCGTCCGGGACCCCAGGTACAGCGGCCGAGCGACACCGGTCACCCAGCCCTTGGTGGCGGAACGGTGGTGGGTGGCGTTGATGTCGACACCGACGGGGACGAGGCCCCGCTCCCGCCCGTACGCATAGGCGGCGATCGACCCCAGCCCCTCGGCGAGCGCGCAGGTCGCGCCGCCATGCAGGATCCCGGCGAGCTGGGTGTTCCCCTCGACCGGCATCCGGCCCCGCGTCTCCTCCGGGGAGACCTTCTCGAGGACCACGCCCAGGCGCGTCTCGAGGGGGCTGTCCATCCTCACCGCCCACTCCGGAAGCTCGTTCGTCACCCGCACACTCTGGCAGACGCATCGACCCGAGCTCTGTCAGTCCGGACGGATAGAGTCACCGCCATGTCGGATGAGACCTCGCCACGTCCGCTGCTGCTGCTGATCGACGGCCACTCGATCGCATACCGGGCGTTCTTCGCGCTGCCCGTGGAGAACTTCTCGACGTCGACGGGGCAGCACACGAACGCGGTGTACGGGTTCACGTCGATGCTCATCAACGTGCTGCGCGACGAGCGGCCGACTCACCTGGCCGTCGCGTTCGACGTGTCGAGGCAGACGTTCCGGGCCGAGCTGAACCCGGCCTACAAGGGCAACCGGTCGGCCTCACCGCCCGAGTTCTCGGGACAGGTGGCGCTGGTCAAGGAGGTGCTGGACGCCCTGAACGTCGTCCACCTCGAGCTGGACGGCTACGAGGCCGACGACATCATCGCGACCCTCGCCACGGAGGCCGTCGATGACGGGCTCGACGTCCTCATCGTGACCGGCGACCGGGACGCGCTCCAGCTCGTGTCCGACCACGTCACGGTGCTGTACCCCAGGAAGGGGGTCTCCGACCTCGCCCGGATGACGCCCAACGCCGTGGAGGAGAAGTACTTCGTCACCCCCGACCGCTATCCCGAGCTCGCAGCCCTCGTCGGAGAGTCGAGCGACAACCTTCCCGGCGTTCCGGGCGTGGGGCCCAAGACAGCGGCAAAGTGGCTCGACACGTACGACGGGCTGGAGAACCTCATCCGGCAGGCCGCGGACGTCCCGGGCAAGGCGGGGGAGGCGTTCAGGGAGCGACTCGAGGATGTCACGACGAACCGCCGGGTGAACGCCCTGATCCGGGACCTCCGGCTGCCGTTCAGCTCCGGCGACTTCGAGCGCCGGCACTGGGACCGGGACGCGGTCCACCGCCTCTTCGACGGGCTCGAGTTCCGCGTGCTCCGGGACCGGCTCTTCGAGGTCCTCCCGGCCGAGGAGGTCAGCGCGGAGGGCGGGTTCGAGATCGCGGGCGACCTGCTCGAACCCGGTGCCGTACGGGCGTGGCTCGACGCGCACGGCTCGGGCGTGCTGACGGGCATCGAGGCGGTGGGCCGGTGGGGGAGCGGCACGGGTGACCTGGTCGCGCTGGCGCTGGCGAGCGCGGACGGCGCCGCCGCGTACGTCGACGTGACCGAGCTGAGCCCGGACGACGATGTCGCCCTCGCCGCCTGGCTCGCCGATCCCGGTCACCCCAAGGCCGTCCACGACGCGAAGGGACCGCTGCTCGCCATCTGGGCGAGGGGCTGGGACCTCGACGGGCTCGTCAGCGACACGCAGGTGGCGGCCTACCTGCTCCGGCCCGACCAGCGCACGTACGACCTCGGCGACCTCGCCCTGCGTCACCTCAAGCGCGAGCTCCGGGCGGAGGTCGGCGGGGGACCGGCCGACGCGCCCGACGACCAGCTCATGCTCGACTTCGGCGGCGACGACTCCGGCTCCGTGGAGCTCGCCCAGGCGGCGATGCTGAGGGCCCGGGCGGTCATCGACCTGACCGAGGCGCTGCGTACGGAGCTCGACGCGCAGGGCGCGACGCTGCTGGTACGCGACGTCGAGCTGCCCCTGCTGCGCACGCTCGCGACGATGGAGCGCACGGGGATCGCCGTCGACACGGACCTCCTCGACGAGCTGTGGCGGGGGTTCGACGACCGCGTCTCCACCGCCGCCACCGCCGCGTACGACGTCATCGGCAAGCAGATCAACCTCGGCTCTCCCAAGCAGCTGCAGACCGTGCTCTTCGACGAGCTGCACATGCCCAAGACCCGGAAGCTGAAGAGCGGGTACACGACGGACGCGGACGCGCTCGAAGGGCTGTACGCGAAGACCGGTCACCCGTTCCTGGCCCACCTGCTGGAGCACCGCGACGCGATCCGGCTTCGGCAGACCGTCGAGGGCCTGCAGAAGTCGGTGGCCGACGACGGGCGCGTCCACACGACGTACGTCCAGACCATCGCCGCGACCGGCCGGCTGAGCTCGACCGACCCCAACCTGCAGAACATCCCGATCCGTACGGAGTCCGGCCGGCGCATCCGTGAGGCGTTCGTCGTCGGCAAGGGCTACGAGACGCTCATCACGGCTGACTACAGCCAGATCGAGATGCGGATCATGGCCCACGCCTCCCACGACGAGGGGCTCATCGAGGCGTTCCGCTCCGGCCGCGACTTCCACACCGTCATGGCGGCGCGGGTCTTCGGCGTCGCCCCCGACGCCGTGTCCGTGACCGAGCGGGCGCGGATCAAGGCGATGAACTACGGCCTCGCGTACGGGCTGAGCGCTTTCGGCCTGTCCCAGCAGCTGGGCATCGAGACGTCAGAGGCACGGGTGCTCATGGACGAGTACTTCGAGCAGTTCGGCGGCGTGCGGGACTACCTGCACGGCATCGTCGACGAGGCACGGAAGACGGGGTACACGGAGACGCTGCTGGGCAGGCGCCGGTACCTTCCGGACCTCGGCTCGTCCAACCGCCAGCGTCGGGAGATGGCCGAGCGGATGGCGCTCAACGCACCGATCCAGGGGTCCGCGGCCGACATCATCAAGGTCGCGATGCTCGACGTCGAGTCCGCGCTCACGCAGGCCGGTCTCGCGAGCCGGATGCTGCTCCAGGTCCACGACGAGCTCGTTCTGGAGGTGGCGCCGGGGGAGCGCGACCAGGTCGAGGCGCTGCTGCGGGACAAGATGTCCGGTGCGATCGCCCTCGACGTACCGCTCGACGTGTCCGTGGGTGTCGGGACGTCCTGGTTCGACGCTGCCCACTGATCCGGCTGCTCCCAACCACTCGTGACAGACGACTGGGCTGAGACGCGCGGGGTCCTCGGATTGACCGCCTGTTTCGCGCACGGGTAGTCTGCGGTTGCGCTGTGACCTGCGCGGCTTCGGCATGGAGTAGGTCGCGCTCGTGATGGTCAGGTCTTGCACCCCCACTCGATCGAGGGTCGCGGCGTGCCACTACTCGCACCACCATCAATGGAGCCCCACTACATGACCTCCACCTACGAGGCACCGCAGGTCGCCATCGACGACCTCGGCTCGCCCGAGGATTTCCTCGCCGCGGTAGACGCGACCATCAAGTACTTCAACGACGGCGACATCGTCACCGGCACCGTCGTCAAGGTCGACCGGGACGAGGTCCTGCTCGACATCGGTTACAAGACCGAAGGTGTCATCCCCTCCAAGGAGCTCTCCATCAAGCACGACGTCGACCCCTTCGAGGTCGTCTCCGTGGGCGATGAGATCGAGGCCCTCGTCCAGCAGAAGGAGGACAAGGAGGGTCGCCTGATCCTGTCCAAGAAGCGTGCGCAGTACGAGCGCGCCTGGGGCACGATCGAGAAGGTCAAGGAGGCCGACGGCGTCGTCACCGGCCGCGTCATCGAGGTCGTCAAGGGCGGCCTCATCATCGACATCGGCCTGCGCGGCTTCCTGCCGGCCTCCCTGGTGGAGATGCGTCGTGTCCGCGACCTCCAGCCGTACGTCGGCCAGGAGCTCGAGGCCAAGATCATCGAGC
>JACRAA010000247.1 GCA_016213595.1 Actinomycetota bacterium
ACGTTCTTCTCCTCCGCTTCGCTCCTCCGAACAACGCCACGGGGACCCCGGTGACAGCGCGATGAGCCTCGCTGATCCTGCGCCGTGGCTGCTCCTGGTCGCGGCCGCGCATCTGGGCTTCCAGCTCACGGTCGACCTCGTCGTCTACCCGGCCCTCGGCGAGGTCGGGCCCGAGGGGTGGGCGAGCGCCCACGCCGGCCACTCGCGGCGGATCACCCCGGTCGTGGCCCTCGTCTACGTCCCGCTCGTGCTGGTGATCGGGTGGGAACTCGTCGACCGGCCGGACGCCGTGGGCACCTGGCTCGCGCTGGCCGGCGGGCTGCTGTCCGTGGCCACCACCGCGGCGGTGGCCGCGCCGACCCACGGCCGGCTCTCGTCGGTCGACGCGGACGAGCGGGCGGTCCTGCTCGCCCGGCTCTCCCGGGCCGACCGCGTGCGCACCCTCGGGGCGGTCGTGTGCGTGGTCGGGGCCGTGCTGCTCGTCGGGTGAGCCGGGTCAGGGCCGGCTGCGAGCGATCATCCTGACCAGCCGCGGTGACGCCAGGCCGAGGTAGGTCGCCGTGGCGGGGAGGCCGAGGGCGGCCTGCAGGGTGCCGCACCGCGTCGGGTCGATCGCCAGCGTGCGCATCGTCCCGGTCCGGTCGCCCAGCACCACGACGTACGACGTCGCGTCGGGGTCGGGGGCGCAGTCGGCCACCCCGTCCAGGTAGCCGGTCGTCGCCGCGGCACGGATCGCGTCCGCGGCCGAGGGCTGCACCCGCCACTGGTCGACGAGCGTGCGGCGCCGACCGTCGCCGGAGTAGGCGCACACGTCGACGACGACCGCCGGCATCGGCAGCACGGGCACGGTCGACTGCCACGGCTGCTCGGCGTCGTCGGTGAGCTGCTCGGCCGACGCGCCGTCGGCGTTGGTCGCGGTCGTCGTGAAGCGGCGCGGACACCGGACGGGATCCGGCGGCGGGTCGGCGGGTGCGTTCCCGGCGGCGTCCATCAGGAGGGTGGTCTCGAGCTGGCTGAAGAGGGTGGCGTCGCGCGTGCTGCACCCCGTGTCGCCCACCAGCTCGGCGATGCGGCCGTCGGCCAGGCCGACCTCGATCCGGAACCGGCGGGCAGGGCCCGCTGTCGGGCCGCCGTCGACGGCGCACACCCGGCGTCCGTCCTGCGTCTGCCAGAGGGTCGCGGCGACGGCCACGGCGAGGTCGCCCGTGACCACCCCGGCCGGGTGGCGTACGCGCTGAGCGTCTCCCTGGGCGGCCAACGGGCAGAAGCGCACCCACTCCGCTTCCTGCGCCCCGATCTCGTCGGTCGGAGCGGTCGCCCGCACGACGCACTCGGAGGAGCGCGGGGCCGCGGCCGGCTCCTCGTCGGCCACGAGGCCGCGCACGGTGAGGACCGCGACCAGCGCGAGGAGGCCGACCGCGACGGCGGCCAGCACGGACCACCCGGTGCGTAGTGTCACGAGATGCACGCTAAATGAGTGGGTGCGGCCTCGCGGCGCTAGGCTTGTCGGTCTGTCCGAGCGGGTTGGACACAGTCATCGGGGGATGAGGAGCAGGACGTGAGCGAGGAGCTCGAAGCACGCGAGATCGCCGCGGAGCAGCACTACGTCGACGAGGTCTACGTCCAGCTCGAGGCGACCACCCAGAACGCGAAGGCGCTCGCGGCGGAGGGACGCAACCGGGGCAGGCTGGAGCACGAGGGCGGTCTCGTCGAGCGCGACGCGATGGTCTTCCAGGCGGCCAAGCGGATCGCCCAGCTCGACGCCGCCCAAGAGGGCCTGGTCTTCGGCCGCCTCGACCTCGACCCGTCGATCGACGTGCTGCCGCGCTACATCGGGCGCATCGGCGTCCGCAACGCCGACCGCGACGTGCTGCTCATCGACTGGCGCGCGCCCGCGGCCGGGGTGTTCTCCCAGGCCACGGCCGCGACCCCGCAGGGCGTCGTACGCCGCCGGGTGCTGCGCTCGCAGCACCGCACGGTCATCGGTGTCGAGGACGAGCTCCTCGACGACCAGGCGCTCAACCGTTCGGGGGCGGACCTGCCGATCGTCGGCGAGGGCGCGCTGATGGCGCAGCTCTCCCGCGCCCGCGACCGGTCGATGCACTCCATCGTGGCGACCATCCAGGCCGAGCAGGACAAGGCGATCCGCGCGCCCGGCAAGGGCGTCGTGTCGATCTCCGGCGGACCCGGCACCGGCAAGACCGTGGTCGCGCTGCACCGTGCGGCCTTCCTCCTCTACTCCGACCGTCGTCGCTACGAGGGCGGCGGCGTGCTCGTCGTCGGGCCGAGCGGCGTCTTCATGCGCTACATCGAGCGCGTGCTTCCCAGCCTCGGTGAGACGGCTGTCGCGCTGCGGTCGCTCGGCGAGGTCGTCGGTGGCCTCCGCGCGACCCGCCACGACGAGCCGGCGGTCGCCGACGTCAAGGGTTCGTCGCGGATGGCGGAGCTGATGCGGCGTACGTCCCGCCAGCACGCGCCCGGCGCCCCCACCAGCTTCCGCATCTACTGGCGCGACGACACGATCGTGCTCGACCCCGGCCTGCTCGGCCGGCTGCGCCGCCAGCTGATGTCGCAGGGCCGCCGCAACCGCCAGCTGCCGCGCGTCGCCCGCACGCTCCTCGACGCGATGTGGCGCCAGGTGCAGGGCGAGCGCGGTCGCGAGCGGGGGCGGGAGGCCTTCGACGACGACATGCTGGGTCACGCCGGCTTCGTCGAGTTCGCCTCGGCCTGGTGGCCGCCGCTCGACGCTAAGACCGTCTTCGGCTGGCTGCGCGACCCGGAGTTCCTGTCGCGGGTCGGCGAGGGCGTGATCAGCCGCGAGGAGCAGCTGCTGCTCGCCAAGTCGTGGGCCGCCGACAGCGTAGCGATCGAGGACGTGCCGCTGCTCGACGAGCTGCGCTACGCCCTCGGCGACGTGCCGCAGCGCACCGACGACGAGCGCGACCTCGACGAGACCGGCCTCCTGGAGGGTGGTGTCGACCTCCAGGAGCTCACCACGATCTCCGAGCGGGAGTACGCCCCCGGCGGCCTGGCCTGGTCGGCACCGACCCACCGGATCGAGGACGACGGCTACGCCCACGTCCTCATCGACGAGGCGCAGGACCTGACGCCGATGCAGTGGCGGATGGTCGGCCGGCGCGGTCGTGCGGCGAGCTGGACGATCGTCGGTGACCCGGCGCAGTCGTCGTGGCCCGACGCACCGGAGGCCAACCGCGCGCGCCTCGACGCGCTGGAGGGCAAGGAGCTCCACGAGTTCCACCTGTCCACCAACTACCGCAACTCCGCCGAGATCTACGCCTTCGCGGCCGACTACGCCCAGCGCGTGGGCCTCGACGCCGACCTGCCCGATGCCGTACGCCGCACGGGCGAGAACCCGCGGGTCGTGGGTCCGGTCGACGACCTCGAGGCCGCCGTCCGCTCGGCGGTGACCGAGACGGCCGGGCGCGTGCAGGGCACCGTCGGCATCGTCGTCCCGGTCGCCCGGCGCTCGGAGGTCAAAGCGTGGCTGGCGTCGTGGCCCGAGCTGGCCTCCTACGCCGCGGGTGCCCGCGCGGCAGTGGACTCCAGCGTCACGCCGAGCGGCGAGGACCGCGTCGTCGTGCTCACCGGCCTCGACACCAAGGGCCTGGAGTTCGACGGCATCGTGGTGGTCTCGCCGCAGGAGATCGAGGACGAGTCGGCCACGGGTCGCGCGACGCTCTACGTCGTGCTCACGCGTGCGACGCAGCTGCTGACCACCGTCGGCTGAGCCCGCGCGTCGATTCCCAGGCTGTTGGTGGCTCTTCGTAGCATCGTCGGACACGGATGCGACGAGACCTTGTGGGGAGGCCGATGACCCGGCACTCGGACACGCTGGTGGGCAGGTCCCTGTGGCGCGCCGCCGTCCTCGGCGGCACGCTGCTGTTCCTGGCCACGGCCTGCGTGAGCCCGGGCTCGTGGCCGAGGAAGGTGTCCGTCATCCCTCCGGTCACGTCCCCGACGGAGACCGTCGCGCCGGAAGAGGTCCCGCCGACGACGCAGCCCCCCGCCGCCCCCGAGTGGCAGGAGGTCTTCATGGACCACTTCGACGGAGCTGCCGGCACGCCTCCCGGCCAGTGGCACCCGATGACCGGCTGGAACGGAGCCACCCTCAACGGCTCGGGCCAGCTCGACGTGGGTCACCTGAGCCAGATCCGGTCGACGCCGGGCTGGTCGCTGCCGGTCGGCACCCAGGTGCGAGTCTCAGCGAGCCTCATCATGCCTGACACGGGCAGCAACTATGCCGCCCTGTGGCTGCAGCATCCCGACGCCGGTGACCCGCGCGAGATCGACGTGATCGAGAGCTACGGCCCCTTGAAGGCCGCGGGCGCCCAGCTCGGGTCCCACCTCTGCTACGACGAGACGGTCGACAACGGCGTGGACGAGTGCGGCGCCGTGGGCCGCACGGCCGAGCTCTCGGGCGTCAGCGACAACTTCGCCGACGGCGTGAAGCCGTGGCAGTCCTACTGGGAGTATCACGCGGAGTTCACCGTCGGCTCCGACCGGGTCTGGTTCCAGGCGCGAGACGGCTCGGGCAACCTCGCGTACACCGCGGCCACGCTGCCCGACGTGCGGCGGGTGCCGGGCAACGTCGTCCCCTTCCACCTGCGACTGTCCAATAAGGACGTCGCCCCCGACGACGCGGTCCCCGGCGGCGAGCGGCACAGCATGCTCGTCGACTGGGTGGCGGTCCAGGTCAAGTACCCCACTGCCGCCGGCTGACGCCAGCGCCCGGTACGCCTGCTGCGGGTCGAGTAGTCCGCGAGGAACGAGCGGATGTATCGAGACCTACCGCCCCGCTGGTCGAGGAGCGACGAAGTCGCGTCACGAGACCTACCGCTCGCTGGTTGAGGAGCCGAGCGAGCCTCGAAACCCACCTGTGGACGACGGGCCCGTTGTCGGTGGGTTGGTTTATAATCGAACACATGCTCGACACGCTGACAGGACCCGGAACCGGTGAGGCAGACGCCCTCACCGCTTCCGACCTGCTCGCCTCGATCCGCGCCTCCCGCGACCTCGAGAACACCGAAGCGGCCCGTCAGCTCGACCTCGCAGCCCGGTGGGCCGACC
>JACRAA010000229.1 GCA_016213595.1 Actinomycetota bacterium
TCCTCGTAGTGGCTCCGGTCGAAGATGCCGATCATCCCGGTGCCCGGCAGCGCCTTGCTGATGCGCCACAGGAACTCGTGGCTCCGCTCCTCGGGCGTCGGGGCCTTGAAGGCGGTGTGCTCGATCCCGGCGGGGTTCATGAGCGAGAACACGTGGCTGACCGTCCCGCCCTTGCCGGACGTGTCCATCCCCTGCAGCACGACGAGGACGCTCGTGGCATGTTCGGGGAACGACCGGCCGTCGGCGAAGAGCCGCTCCTGGAGGTCGGCCATCTCCACCGACATCTGCTGCCGAAGCCGCTCGGCGTCCTTCTTGCCGTCACCAGGGAAACCGGCCGTCGCCTTCGTGTCGTACGACGCGAGATCCACGGTCGACCCGGGGAGCACTCGGAGGAGGTCGGAGAGCCGTCGCGACTCGCCTGCGAAGATGTCGTGGGACGCCATGGGCACAGTCTGCCGAATCCCGCCCCCGTCAGGACCCCAGTCCGTGAACTTCTCGAACGAGCGCCATGCCTGTCAGCGGTTGACGAACCTCACGGAGTGCCGTTGCTCGGCCATCAACCCGTCGACGGCCGCGCGCCAGCCCGCGTAGTGGGCCGTCTCCTTGTGCGCCGCCACGGCGTCCTCCGACACGTAGCCCTCGACGAAGACGAACCTCGTCGGGTCCTCGACCTCCTGGAACACATCGAACCTGGTCACGCCCGCCTCCTGTCGGGAGCTGGACGCGTTCCTGCGCGAAGCCTCGAGGAACGTGTCCTCGGCTCCTGGGGTGACGTGCACGTGGACGAACGTGACGAATGCCTCAGCGGTCATGGGGTCCTCCTTCTCCAACGGGGGCGATCCCTACGCGGGCAGTGTGTCACGGTCCTCAGGCGACGCCCCACAGCTGGTGCTTGGCGAGGAACGCCTGGAGAAGGACGTCGTTGACCGGCGTGGGGACATCGTGGCGATGCCCCAGCTCGACCACCTGTCCGGCGAACTGGTCGACCTCCGTCCGCCGGTGCGCCAGTGCGTCCTGCGCCATGGACGTGTAGTTGCCCGGTCCCAGCGTCTCGAGGACGCCCAGGAACCGGTCGATGTCCGCCTCTGCAAGGTCGACGCCCGAGGCACGGGCGACCGCGACCACCTCTCGCTGCGCAGCGACCATGAGGTCGCGCGCGGGACCGGGCTGCTGCACGAGTGCGTACGGTGCCTCGAGGAGCGCCGAGACCTGGTTCACGCCGACGTTCACGAGGAACTTCCACCAGAGTGCGCGGCGCATGTCCGCCTGCAGGACGTACGGGAGACCGGCAGCCTCGAGGAGGGACGCGAGCCGCGTCGCATCGTCACCTCGATCCGGGCCCGGGTCACCGAACTCCACCCACCCGAGGGTGCTGTAGTGGACGCCCTCCACGTCACGGACGGCGTCGATGCCCACCGCCACCGCGAGGGGCACGTACGCCTCAGGGAAGGCCTCGGACAGCTGTTCCTCGCTCGTGATGCCGTTGAGCAGGCTCAGCACGATGGTGTCCGGGCCGACGTGGTGCGCCAGCTCCTTGATCGCCGCCTGGAGGTGGTGGCACGTCACGGCGACGACGACGAGGTCCGCGGGTGGCACTCTCACGCTGGGGTCGACGACGCTGAGGTCGTGGCGCAGCCCGTTCACGACCACACCCTCACTGCGGAGCCGTTCGCCCCGCTCCCCCGCTGCGACGACCCGGAGCTCCGCGTCCGGCTGCGCCTCGGCGATCCGCACCGCGTACGACGCGCCCACCGCTCCGAGGCCGATGACACTGATGACCGTCATGCCCCCACCCCTTCGTGCAGCATCGCCTCGACCATGTCGAGGAAGACGGTGTCGCCGTCGAAGGTGGTGAACAGGCGGTCGCTCTCCCGGCTCCGACGGCGGTGCTCCTCCAGGCCCTCGAGGAGCTCCCCCAGCTCGGCCCGGGTGACGGTCTCGGCCGCGCGACCGGCCCCCGACTCGCTGATCACCCGCGCGTTCAGCTGCTGCTCGTAGTGGTGGAAGGGCACGAGGAACATCGGGACCTGGAGGTACAGCGCCTCCGTGATGAGGTTGTGGCCCGCGGTGGCGACCACCGCCTCAGAGCGGCTCAGGCTGTCGACGAAGGCCGCACGGCTGACAGGCCTGATGCTGACGTTGGCGGGGAGGCGGGTCGGGTCTGCGTCGACGAAGCAGGTGAAGTGATGCTCGGTGAGCTCGGCGAAGACCTCGACGAGCTCCTCGAGAGGCTGTGCGAGGCTGCTGGCCGCGGAGAGGTACACGGTGACGCGCCCGGGTTCGGGGGCAGGCACGCGCCCTGCCACGTCCCTCCCGAGGATGGGCGGGATGACCGTCACCGGGAACCGTGGCACCGCCGGGTAGTCCACGGCGAAGAAGGAGGTGGCGACGCGCCGCGCGGCCTTCGGGAAGAAGTACCCCAGGCGCCTGCGGTGCTCGCCGGGCGTGAAGTCGCCGAAGCTCGGGCACTCGTACCCCAGGAACTTGCTCTGCTGGTCCAGCGTCACGAGCGGGACGTCGAACAGGTACGCGACCTGCGCCGAGACCATGTCGTAGTCCGAGACCACCAGGTCGGGCCGCCCGAACCGGCGCTCCACCTCGGCGCACGCCGTCCAGAACGCCCGCTGCTCCTCCCCCTGGCCGTTACGGGGGTCGTCCGCGGTCGCCTGGTAGTCGAGGCCCTGAGGTGTCGTGTGGATGACGGGGACGTACACCCGGAGGTTGGGAACCTCCGGGAAGTGCCGGTTGAAGAAGTCGTGGCTCTGGTCATTCGTGACCAGGATGACCTGATGGCCGCGCGCCAGCAGCCCCTCGAGCACAGGGCGTTCCCGGACGCTGTGTCCGAGGCCGAAGCCGCACACCCCCAGGACGATCTTCATGCCTCTGGTTCCTCCCGCTGGGACGTGCTGATCCTGATGCCTAGCAGTCTCAGCAGTGAGCTGATGTTCTGGATCGGGATGAAGCAGTGCTCGAAGTACCAGTTCTCCGTGGTGCGGTACTGCCGTCGCTTGAGCAGTACGGTCGGCACCTCGACCACGACGGTCCGAGCCATGGCAGCCAGGAGCCTGAGCCGGCCCGCGACACCCGGGTTCTGGGAGAGCGCGAACCGGGCCTCGAACTGCCCGTTGGCCGTGGCCCGCTTCGCGATGTAGCCCATGGTCATCTTCTCCGGGGGCACCCAGTGGTAGACCCGCAGCGCGGGCGAGTACAGGAACAGGGGCGACTCCTCGCCCTCCCAGACACGCCGGAACAGCGCCGTCTCCTCGCCCATCCCCAGTCGCGTGCCCTTCATCCCCGCCGACGTGTCGAACCCTCCGTACCGCCGCAGGCACTCGGCGAGCCAGATCATGTTCGAGCCGGAGAATGCCTCACCAGGACGAAGCGGACGCTGGACCTCGCCGCGCGTCCGGATCTCGTAGTCGTCGCGCCACCACGCCGGCTGCGGACTCGTGTAGAAGGGATGGATGGGACCGCCGAGGCAGCGAAGGGTGCTGTTCTCCTCGATGAGCGCTGTGGCCGTCTCCAGCCAGTCCACACCGGCGCGTGCATCGTCGTCCAGGAACCCGACGTACGTCCCTCGCGCAGCCCTCCAGCCGGTGTTCCGAGCGACAGCCAGACCCAGCCGCTCCTCGTACACGTAGCGCACGTTGGCGTTCTCTCGGGCGATCGCCGCGACCGCCTCAGCCGTCCCGTCTGTGGAGCAGTTGTCCACGACGACGACCTCGTACGCGTCGGGGGGCACGGTCTGCAGCAGCAGGCTCGTGATCGCACCCACCAGGTGTTCTCGCCGGTTGTACGAGCAGATGACCACGGAGAAGAGCACGACGCAAACTTAGGGTCACAGCGCGCTCCCGATGGCCAGGAGCCCGTCCGCCGGACCTCTACGCCCAGTTCGCCGGGTTCTTGCGGCTGGGCTGGACGCGCGGAGGCTCCCCCGGCATCTTCGGGTACTCGGGCGGGTACGGCATCTCGCCCTGCCCGTTCCCCTCGTCCCGTGCGTACCAGTCGAGGGCGGTACGGAGGGACGCCGGCGTGGAGGCCTCCAGGGCCGCCCACACGTCGCCGAGCTGCGCGAACCGGTCCGGCATGGTCCGTACCGTGAAGGCGTCCGGATGCGCCTCCGGCAGCTCGTCCCACGCGAGCGGGGCCGAGACGCGAGCCTCTGGAGTCGGACGGATCGAGTACGCCGACGCCATGAGCCGGTCACGGGCCATCTGGTTGACGTCGACGAAGATGCGCCGCCCCCGCTCCTCCTTCCACCAGGCCGTCGTCACCCGCTCGGGGAGCCGACGCTCCAGCTCCCGGCCCACGGCGATGGCGGCATGCCGGGCGTCGATGAAGTCGGCGGGCTCGATCCGCGCGAACACGTGGAGCCCGCGGCCCCCCGAGGTCTTGGGGAAACCCGCGAGTCCCGCGTCGGCCAGCACCTCGCGGAGCGCCAGCGCCGCCTCGCGCGCCTCGTCGAAGGTGGTCCCGGGTTGCGGGTCGAGGTCGATCCGCAGCTGGTCGACCTCGTCGGTGTGCGGGTGGCGGACGGGCCAGGGATGGAAGCGGATCGTCCCGAGGTTGACCATCCACACGATCGTGGCCAGGTCGGACGGCGCGACCTCCACCGCCGGCCGCCCTGACGGGAACGTCACGCTCGTCGTCTGGACCCAGTCCGGAATACCACGGCTCGGCGCGTGCTTCTGGTAGAAGGCGCGGCCACCCGGGTTGTCCGGGCCGCGCAGCGACGCCTCAGGGGTGACACCCTCGGGCCAGCGTTCCATGGTCACGGGCCGGTCGCGCAAGGCCGCCAGGATCCCGGGGCCGACGGCGAGGACGTACGAGACGATGTCGAGCTTCGTCAGACCGAGGTCGGGGAAGTAGACCTTGGTCGGGCTCGAGATCCTCACCTCGCGGCCGTCCGCGTCGACGGTCGTCGCGTCCTTCGCCATGGGTGCCGCCTAGAGTCGTGTTCGAGAAGGGAGATCAGCGTGACCCAGCAGCTCAAGGTCGTCAAGACCGAGGACGAGTGGCGCAAGCAGCTCGGGGACCTCGAGTACCACGTGCTCCGTGAGGCGGGGACCGAGCGTCCCTTCACCGGCGAGTACACCGACACGACGATGGAGGGGGTGTACGAGTGCCGCGCGTGCGGAGCCGAGCTGTTCCGGTCCGACGAGAAGTTCGAGTCGCACTGCGGGTGGCCGTCGTTCTTCGCACCGCTCGCCGAGGACCGCGTCGTCTACCTCGAGGACAAGACCCTCGGCCGGGCTCGGGTCGAGGTGCGCTGCGCCTCGTGCGGCTCCCACCTCGGGCACGTGTTCCACGGGGAGGGCTACGAGACGCCCACGGACGACAGGTACTGCATCAACTCGGTCTGTCTGGTGCTGAAGCCGGCACGATGAGGCGGCGCGCAGTCGGCGCGTCAATCCCGCCGCGGGGCCAGACGCCACCTAGATTGGCCTCGTGACCGCGCGCACCCACCCGACGAACCCGCCGGCGTTCGCTCGCGCCCTGCGCCAGCTGCGAGCGGTCCCGTGGCGCCAAGAGGTCTCCATCGAGGAGATCCCGTCGCCGCAGCGCATCGCCCCGTACTCGGTGGCCGTCAGCGCCGACGTGGTCGTCCTCGACGAGGAGCGCGGATCCGGTCGCCTCGTACTGCTGCACGACCCGGCCGGCAACGACGCCTGGGACGGCACGTTCCGCTGCGTCACGTACAGCAAGGCCGACGTCGAGCCCGAGATGGTCCGCGACCCCGTCCTCGCGGATGTCGGCTGGAGCTGGCTCATCGAGGCGCTTGAGGCGCACGGTGCCACGTACCGGGAGCCGAGCGGCACAGTCTCCGCCGTCATCAGCACCCCGTTCGGCGAGCTCGCCGCTGACCCCGGAAGCGCCGAGGTCGAGATCCGTGCCTCGTGGACGCCGATGCTGTCCTCCGAGAAGTCCCTGGCAGCCCATGTCGCGGCGTGGCAGGACGTGCTGTGCACGCTGAGCGGGCTGCCTCCCGTCCCCCCCGGTGTCGTCCCTCTCGCTCCGCGACGGGGTCGCCGATGACCGAGGGTGCCGAGACGGCTCCGGAGGTCCCGATCCTCGCCGCACCCGCGGACGGTGTCCCCGACATCGTCGACACGCCCGCGGGGCTGTCAGAGCTCGTGCAGCGCTTTGCTGACGGCACCGGCCCGGTGGCGGTCGACACCGAACGTGCCCAGGGCTACCGCTACAGCGCTCGCGCGTACCTGCTGCAGTTCCGCCGCGAAGGCGCCGGGACCGCCCTGCTGGACCCGGTCCCACTGGTTCCCGATCCGGGCCTGGCGACGCTTCAGGCCGCCCTCGACGACGCCGAGTGGATCATCCACGCAGCCAGCCAGGACCTCCCCTGCCTCGTCGACGCCGGCCTGGTCCCGCGCCGCCTGTTCGACACCGAGCTCGCCGCGCGCCTGCTCGGCTACCCGCGCGTGGCGCTCGGCACCCTCGCCGAGCAGCTCCTCGGCGTACGGCTGCTCAAGGAGCACAGCGCCGCGGACTGGTCCGTACGGCCGCTGCCCACCGAATGGCTGTCGTACGCCGCGCTGGACGTCGAGCTCCTCATGGAGCTGCGCGACATCCTGCTCGAGCAGCTGCGCGCCGCCGGCAAGGAGGAGTGGGCGAGGCAGGAGTTCGCCTACCTCGTCCAGCAGGCGATGGTGCCGGTCGTCCCGCGAGTCGACCCCTGGCGTCGGACCTCCGGGATCCACGTCGTCCGCAGCACCCGGGGACTGGCCGTGGTGCGTGAGCTGTGGACGGTACGCGACACGCTGGCCCGGCAGCTCGACAAGGCTCCCGGCCGGCTGCTCGGCGACGAGGCCATCGCCACCATCGCCACAGGCATCAAGGAAGGCTCACCCGTGCCCGACGGGAGGGCGCTCCAGGCCATCCCCCGCTTCAACCGGCGCGAGGCCAAGCGCTACCGCCAGACCTGGCTGGAGGCGATCCAGCGTGCCATGTCGCTCCCGACCACGGAGCTGCCCCCGCTGTACCTGCCGTCCGAAGGCCCGCCACCACCCCGCACCTGGTCGTCACGTGACCCCGCGGCGGCGGCTCGCTGGGAGGCGGTACGGCCGGTGGTGACGGACCTCGCCGCGTCACTCGAGCTGCCCGTGGAGAACCTCATCCCGCCGGACCCGCTGCGCCGGTTCCTCTGGGCGCCCGTGGGCCTCGACGAGCAGTCTGTCCGTACGCAGCTGGCGGACCTGGGCGTACGGGCGTGGCAGCTCGACCTCGTCGCACCGCCCGTCGCGACGGCGCTCGCCGCCCTCTGAGCCGGTCAGTCCTCGGAGTCGGTCAGGCCTCCAGGGCCGGCGGTAGCCCCAATGTCGTCGGTGTCGTGGTCGGTGCGCTCTCGACGTCTCGGGCCAGCAGGGACTCGATCGTGGCGCGCGCCACCGCCTGCGCCGTGAGCCCCGCCGCCTCGAGCACCTGGTCACGGGTCCCTTGGGGCAGGAACTCGTGGCCGACCCCGAACTGCCTGACGACGACCGGGCGGCCGCTCTCCGCCACGACTGCCGCCAGCTGTGCCCCCACGCCCCCGCCGACGACGGCGTCCTCGAGGGTGATGACGAGCTCGTGGTCGCACGCGAGCTCCACGAGCGCGGGGCTCACAGGCAGCGCCCAGACCGGGTCGACGACGGTGGCAGCGATCCCCTGCTGGCTCAGCCGCCGGCCCACGTCGAGGCCCATCCCGGCCAGCTGGCCGTAGCCGATGACCAGGACCCGCGGGTCCGGGCCCGCGGCGAGCACGTCGACGTCACCTGCCGTACGGAGCGCCGGGATGTCCTCCGGCAGCCGGTCCTTCGAGTAGCGGATCATCGTCGGAGCGTCGTCGACCTGTACGGCCTCCGCCAGCGCCTCGCGCAGGCGCGTCGCGTCACGAGGCGCGGCGAGTCGCAGGCCCGGCACGAGCGCGGCGATGGTGTGGTCCCAGAGGCCGTGGTGGCTGGGACCGTCCGGCCCGGTGACGCCGCCGCGGTCGAGCACGAGGGTGACGCCCAGCCGGTGCAGCGCGACATCCATCAGGAGCTGGTCGAACGCGCGGTTGAGGAACGTCGAGTAGAGCGCGACGACGGGGTGCAGCCCGGCCAGTGCGAGCCCGGCGGCGGAGGCGACGGCGTGCTGCTCGGCGATCCCGACGTCGAACGTCCGGGAGGGATAGGCCGCCTGGAACGCGCCCAGTCCAGTCGGATGCAGCATCGCGGCGGTGACCGCCACCAGCCGCTCGTCGGTCGCGCCGAGACGTACGAGCTCATCGCTGAAGACGTCCGTCCAGGTGGTCGCGGTGGACGCCGCCAACGGCTCCCCCGTGCGTTCGTCGATCCTGCCGACGCTGTGGAACCGGTCCTCGTCGTGGTCCTCCGCCGCCTTGAAGCCGCGGCCCTTCACCGTGATGCAGTGGACGATGACCGGCCCGCCGTAACGCCTGGCCCTCGTGAGGGCGACCTCGAGGGCGGCGATGTCGTGGCCGTCGATCGGGCCGAGGTACTTCATCCCGAGGTCCGAGAAGAGCCCCTGCGGGGCCAGGACGTCCTTGATCCCGCTCTTGAGACCGTGGAGGAGGTCGTAGGCGGGCTTGCCGACGATCGGTGTGTTCGAGACCGTGGCCTTGATCATCTGCAGCATCGGCTCGTACCGCTTGTCCGTCCGCATGGCCGACAGCTGGTTGGCGATGCCGCCGACCGTGGGGGTGTACGAGCGGCCGTTGTCGTTCACGACGACGACGAGCGGGAGGTCGGGGTCCGCGGCGATGTTGTTGAGCGCCTCCCAGACCATGCCGCCGGTCAGCGAGCCGTCGCCCACGACAGCCACGACCGTACGGTCGGACTCCCCTCGCAGCCGGAACGCCTTCGCCATGCCGTCGGCCCATGACAGGGCGGCCGACGCGTGGGAGCTCTCGACCCAGTCATGCTCCGACTCGGTGCGGCAGGGGTAGCCCGACAGGCCGTCCAGCTGGCGCAGGGTGGGGAACCGGTCCCGACGGCCCGTGAGGATCTTGTGCACGTAGCTCTGGTGACCGGTGTCGAAGACGATCGGGTCCTGGGGCGAGTCGAAGACCCGGTGCAGGGCGATGGTGAGCTCGACGACTCCGAGGTTGGGCCCGAGATGGCCACCCGTACGGCTCACGTTGGAGACGAGGAACGCCCGGATCTCCGAGGCCAGCTCGTCGAGCTGAGCCCTGTCCAACCGCCGTAGGGCAGCCGGATCCGAGACCCGTTCGAGCAGTGACATGGTCCTGAGTGTAAGCCGTCGGCCCCAAGTGGGGCGTCACGGACAGCGGGCGTGGCACCCTGGGAAGGCGCTACAGACGGCGGATGAAGATTCGGCCGCGCAGCGCCTCCTCGACAAGCGCGACGGCCCGGCGCACCCGTACGAGGCGGGCCGCCTCCTCCTGCCAGGCGTCCGCGGCGGAGCGGATCACCTCGGGCTCGACGTAGTCGGCGAGGCTCGACCTCACGCCGGCCAGACCGTCCTTCGCAGCGCGCAGCTGCGCTTCGACGTGCTCGGCGGCGAAGCGCGCCAGAACCACCGGATGGCGTCGCAGGACGAGATGCGACCGGTAGTCGGGCGGGCAGCAGTCGAGCAGGAACGCTGTTGCTGTCGTCTCCCAGTCCGGTGCTCCAGGAGGCCGTACGGCGTCCGGCCAGCCCGGAGGTACGTAGATCTGGCACTCCTCGCGCCAGGACCCTTCCTGTGCCCATGCCACCGCGGGTTGCGCCATGACCGCCTCCTTGATCGAACGTATGTTCGATTATGGTCAGCGCCGAGGTCCTCGTCAAGAGGACGTCCCTATCCCCCGCCCAGGACGACGAACCATCCCCAGAGCAGGAACTCCACGAACACGACGACGCCCACGACGAGGATCGTCAGCGACCTCCAGCGCGGCGGTTCCTCCCGCGCGCTGCCCGGGTCGGTCACTACTGCCGCGACCAGGGGCACGACGAGCAGGCCCAGCAGCCACCACAGGTTGTCGCTCTGGAACATGACCTCGATGACCAGCAGCTGGAGCGCGACCGTGGCGACCATGAAGCGCCAGCTCAGCCTCAGCGCGCGCGTCAGCCACACCATGAGCAGCCAGCTGCCCACGACCCAGGCGAGCACCGCCACGGCCAGGCTGCAGAAGAGCGTCGTGTCCGCCGAGCACACACCGGCGTTGGAGAAGACGGGGAAGACGACGGCGACGACGAGGAGGCCA
>JACRAA010000237.1 GCA_016213595.1 Actinomycetota bacterium
AAGGGTCGGGGGCAGGATCAGTGTGGTCACGCTCTGGACAGTTGACGGCGGCGGCCGCCTTCGTCACCTGTCCACCGGAGTCGCTCCCTCGATCACAGGTTGTGGACGGCGCCAGGGCTCGAAAGGCCACTTCGTGCTCCGACATGCCGAAGCGACCGGGCGTGTCGTGGCCTCTCGTCGGGACGGGGTGCGCAAGGCCCGAGCGGATCGCCTGGCCCGACGCTCCAGGCCGGCTCGGTTACCGCCCTATGCGACGTGGCCGGCTACCGCCCCACATGCACGTCGCACCCCCGGCACTGGCGTCGCACGAGAAGGGAGGGTGCGGCGTCATGCAGGGGGTGCGACGTCAGGGGTGGGCAGCGCGGGGTGGTCAGCGGGGCGTGGTCAAGTGCGAGGTGGTCAGCGAGGGGTCGACGAGGCGGGGGCCAGGTGGTTCATCCCGGACATGGGCGCGGCACCGGGCATCGCATGGGTGGGGTTCCACAGCAGAGTCGGGTCGAGCATGCCGAAGATCATCGCGATGTGCGCGACCACGAGGAATGCGCCGACGAAGGTCGCATGTAGCTTGCGGACGTCTGCCGGGTCACGGCCGATGAGGCCGAGCTCCACGAGGGTGATGCCGATCATCGGGAAGGCGCCGACGAGGTAGAAGCCCACCGCGATCACGTCCGCGATGCCACGCCACCCGCCGCCGGATGTCAGGGGCACCACGGCGAAGCGGAGCAGGTGCAGCAGGATGCCGACCATGACGGGGCCGGCGATCAGCCCGGCGGTACGGCTGAGCGTCCTCACCCACGCGGGGTTGTTCGAGCGGAAGAGCAACGCGAGCTCCGTGACGGCGAGGATCTCGGCGAGCACGACGGGCGTGGCCATGAAGATCAGCAGGTTCCAGGGTTGGTTCGTGGCCAGGAGCTCCATGTAGTGAGTCGAGGACATTCCAGGCATGGCACCAGCTGTCGCAGGAGTAACCAGTAGTCCGATCAGACCGGAGACAGCCGCGGCGACGGCGACGACAGTGAGGAGGGCGCCGTTCCTCGCACGAGTGTCTGGCGGAGTCTCACGAACGGACGTGGCTGTCATGGCTGACCTTTCAGGTGGAGGCAGGGGCGAGAATGCTCCCCAGCATCGGTGGGCCACATGGAGGTCGGATCGAGGCTTCCTCAAGATTCGACGAAGATCTGCTGGGGTCAGCAGCGCGACGAGAGGCCAGTTCGTGTCGTGACACGCCGTACCGACCGCGCGTGTCGTGGCCTCTCGACGGCAAAGGTGGTGGCGAGCTGAGCCGCGTCCGCCGCCGCCGACGCCGCCGCAACCGCAAACCGCCGCCGCCGACGCCGCCGCCACCGCAAACCGCCGCCGCCGACGCCACCGCCACCGCCACCGATGGGCCGAGGCGCGCGCGTCAGGACAGGCGCTGCAGCAGCAACCTCCGTACAGCTCCTGCGTCCGCACGGCCGCGCATGTCGCGCATCACCGCGCCGATGAGCGCACCGGCTGCCTGGACCTTGCCGTCGCGTACCTTCTGCGCCGCGTCCGGGTCCGCCGCGATCGCCTTGTCGATGGCGGCCTCGAGCTCACCCGCGTCCGACACCACGCCCAGACCACGCGCCCGTACGACCTCGTCCGGCTCGCCTTCCCCGGCCAGCACGCCGTCGATGACCTGCCGCGCCAGCTTGTCGTTGATGGTGCCGGCCTCGACGAGCTTCTGGACCGCCGCGACCTGCGCAGGCGTGATGGGCAGCTCCGACAGCTCGAGATCGGTCTCGTTCGCCCGGCGCGCAAGCTCGGTGAGCCACCACTTCCGCGCCGCAGCCGGAGTTGCGCCGGCCGCCACGGTCGCGGCGATCACGTCGATCGCGGAACCCGCCACGACATCTCCGAACTCCCGGTCCGTGAAGCCCCACTCGGACTGGAGCCGCTTGGCCCGCACCGCCGGCAGCTCGGGCAGGCTGCTGCGGAGCTGCTCCACCCACTCCCGCGACGGGGCGATCGGCACCAGGTCCGGCTCCGGGAAGTACCGGTAGTCCTCGGCCTGCTCCTTCGAGCGACCCGGGCTCGTGTAGCCGCCGTCCTCGTGCCAGTGCCTGGTCTCCTGGATGACGCGTCCACCAGCGCTCAGCACGGCCGCCTGCCGGCGGATCTCGTACCGCAGCGACCTTTCGACCGACCGCAGCGAGTTCACGTTCTTTGTCTCGGTACGGGTCCCGAGCTCGACCGTGCCCTTGGGCATGAGGGAGACGTTCGCATCGCAGCGCAGCGAGCCCTGCTCCATCCGTACGTCGGAGACACCGAGCGCGCGGAGCATGTCGCGCAGGAACGACACGTACGCCTTGGCCACCTCCGGCGCCCTGGCACCGGTCCCGCGGATGGGCTTGGTGACGATCTCGATGAGCGGCACGCCGGCCCGGTTGTAGTCGAGCAGCGAGTACTCGGCCCCGTGGATCCGCCCGGTCGCACCGCCGACGTGCAGCAGCTTGCCGGCGTCCTCCTCCATGTGGGCCCGCTCGATCGCGATCTCGTACGACTGGCCGTCGACGTCGAGCGTGACCGAGCCGTTGTACGCGATGGGCTCGTCGTACTGGCTCGTCTGGAAGTCCTTCGTCATGTCCGGGTAGAAGTAGTTCTTGCGCGCGAACCGGCACCAGGACGCGATGTCGCAACCGAGAGCGAGCCCGATCCGCATCGCCGACTCGACGGCCTTGCCGTTGACCACGGGCAGCGACCCGGGCAGGCCCAGGCAGACCGGGCACGTCTGCGTGTTCGGTTCGGCGCCGAACTCGGTCGAGCAGCCGCAGAACATCTTCGAGGCGGTGTTGAGCTCGACGTGGACCTCGAGCCCCAGCACCGGGTCGTACGCGGCCAGCGCGTCGTCGTAGTCGAGGATCTCAGCCGTCATCGCACAGCCTCCTTCACGGCGAGGGAGCCCGGCAGCGCACCCAGCGCGTCGAGCTGGTTCGGCAGGAGCCGCTCGAGGGCGGCGCCCACGCGGTACACCCGGTCGTCGGCGAGTGGCGGCGCCATCACCTGGAACCCGACGGGGAGCCCGTCCTCCGGCGCGAGACCCACAGGGAACGACCCGGCGGCGTTGCCCGCCAGGTTGGACGGGATGGTGCACAGGTCCGCCTTGTACATGGCGAGCGGGTCGTCGACGCGCTCCCCGAGGCGGAATGCGGTTGTCGGCGTCGAGGGCGACACGAGGACGTCCGCCACCTGGAAGGCGGCCTCGAAATCGCGGGTGATAAGCGTACGGACCTTCTGCGCCGACCCGTAGTAGGCGTCGTAGTAGCCGCTGGACAGGGCGTACGTGCCGATGATGACGCGGCGTTTCACCTCGTCGCCGAAGCCGCGGCCCCTGGTGAGGGCCATGACCTCCTCGGCCGAGCGCGTGCCGTCGTCGCCGACGCGCAGCCCGTACCGCATCGCGTCGAAGCGGGCGAGGTTGCTCGACACCTCGCTCGGCATGATGAGGTAGTAGGCGGCCAGGGCGTAGTCGAAGTGCGGGCACGAGACCTCGACGACCTCGGCCCCCGCGTCCTGGAGCAGGGCGACCGCCTCGTTGAAACGCTGCTCCACGCCGGGCGCGTAGCCTTCACCGCCGAGCTCCCTGACCACACCGATCCGCATGCCGCGCACGTCTCCACTGCGCGCCGCGCCCACGACATCGGGAACGGGTGCGTCGATCGAGGTCGAGTCCCGCGGGTCGTGGCCGGCGATGACCTCGTGGAGCAGGGCCGCGTCCACGACGGTACGGGCGCACGGGCCGGGCGTGTCGAGCGACGAGGCCATCGCGACGAGTCCGTACCGGGAGGTGCCGCCGTACGTCGGCTTGATCCCCACCGTGCCCGTGACGGAGGCGGGCTGCCGGATGGAACCACCGGTGTCGCTGCCGAGCGTCAGGGGGGCCTCGTACGCGACCAGGGCAGCGGCCGAGCCGCCACCGGAGCCGCCAGGGACACGGTCAAGGTCCCACGGGTTGTGCGACGGGCCGTACGCGGAGTTCTCGGTGGACGAGCCCATGGCGAACTCGTCCATGTTGGTCTTGCCGAGCGGGATCATGCCCGCGTCCAGGACGCGCTGGACGAGCGTCGACGTGTACGGGGGGATCCAGCCCTCGAGGATGCGCGAGCCGCAGGTCGTCGGGGCGCCCGCGTACGTGTAGACGTCCTTGACGCCGATCGGCACCCCGGCGAGCGGGCCGAGCCTCTCCCCCGCGCTCCGGCGTGCGTCGACGCTGCGCGCCAGCGAGAGAGCGCGGTCGGCATCGACGTACAGGAAGGCATGGACGTGGCCGTCCACGGCGGCGATTCGCTCGAGGTGGGCCTTCGTGACCTCCTCGGCGGAGACCTCTCGCCGGGCGAGCATCGCTGCGAGGTCGGCGGCGGACTGGGTCGTGAGGCTCATGCTTCCTCCCCCAGGATGCGGGGGACGGCGAACCTGTTGTCCTCCGCGGCCGGGGCCATGGCCAGGACGGCCTCGACCGGGAGGGAGGGCGTGACCTCGTCCGGACGGAACACGTTCACCAGCGGCAACGCGTGGGACGTCGACGGCACGTCCGAGCCGGCAACCTCCGTGACGCGCGCCACCGACTCGAGGATCACGTCGAGCTGCGGAGCGAGGCGCTCCAGCTCGGCATCGGACAGGTCGATCCGCGCCAACCCTGCCAGGCGGGCGACGTCGTCGGGCGTGAGCGCCACAGAACCTCCTCAAGCGTCGACTCGTCATCCTAGGGTCCGCCGTCGGCTCGGTTACGCAGTGCCCAGCCCGTCCCTGCCATCTGAGTTGGGGAGGCGCAGGGCGGATCCAGTCGAGGCAACAGCCCGGTTGTGCCCATCGTCCAGTGCGGTGGCCGGGCGTTCCCGCGCGAACGTCTCGATCTGCGCGCCGCGGACCGAC
>JACRAA010000238.1 GCA_016213595.1 Actinomycetota bacterium
CATGGTCGAACGGGCGGCACAGGATCGGGGTGCCGACCGTGTTGTCGACGATCAGCGGGAGGCCGAGCTCGTGCGCCTTCTCCGACCACGCGTCGATGTCGATGATGTTCAGCGCCGGGTTCCCGATCGACTCGCAGAAGACGAGCTTCGAGTTCTGGTCGACCACGTCGTCGAGCACGGCCGGGTCCTCCGGGCTGACGAACCGCGCCTCGATGCCGAACTGCGCGAGCGTGTTCGCGAACAGGGCGTACGTCCCGCCGTACAGCGTCGAGACCGACACGATGTTGTCACCCGCGCGGGCGAGGTTGAGCACGGCGTACGTGATCGCCGCCGCCCCCGAGGCCGTCGCCAGGGCACCGATGCCGCCTTCCAGCGCGGCGACCCGCTCCTCCAGGACCGAGGTCGTCGGGTTCATGAGCCGGGTGTAGATGTTGCCCGGTGTCTTGAGGGCGAACAGGTCGGCCGCGTGCTCGGCGTCGTCGAACCCGTACGCGACGGTCTGGTAGATCGGTACGGCCAGGGCGTGGGTCGTGGGGTCGACCTTCTGTCCAGCGTGGATGGCGACTGTCTCGGGCTGCGTCATCGAAACTCCTCGGGTGATCGGCGTCAGGTCAGGCTATCGGCGGCGATGCCTGTACGGACCGGCGTTTCTCCCCGCGGACTAACGGGTCGAGGACTCGAACAGCGTCGCCCACGTCCTCCTGGACGCGACGACGAACGTGTCCTTCGGGTACGGGTCCGCCGCGAGCAGCTCGTCGAGGGCGGCGTCATCCTCGACGTCGAACACGAGCAGGGCGCCGTGGCCGTCCTCGAACGGGCCGGCCTGGACGACCAGGCCCTCAGCCTTGAGCCCGGTCAGCCACTCGCGGTGAGCGGGCCGAGCCGCGAGCCGGTCGTCCGTCCGCTCGGGAAGGTAGTCGTACTGGACAGCAACGATCACGTGAGGCCCCCATTCTCGGCACGGGACGCCCTCCCTGGCCGGGACGGGGCGGAGCAGGCGAGAGACTACCGGCTGCGCGGCCATCGCCGACGTACGAAGCCACGGGCCCGGCGCATCACCTCGGGGACTCCCCCCGTACGCAGCGACCGTACGAACACCCGCACGTACCCGCCAAGGGTCGGCGCGGGCGGCGGGCCCGGAGGCTCGACGTCGTCCGACCGCGGTGAGAGCACGTGGTCGGCGGCCCGGTGCGGCGCTGCGGCGAACTCCATGAGCGGCTGCAGGACCCGCGACCAGCGGAACTGCTCCGCGTACCGGGCGACGTTCGTGCGGGCCGCGGCGGCAGCCTCCTCGTCGTACAGCATCTCCTCGAGGGCGAGCTCGAGAGCCTCGACGTCCTCAGCCGGCACCCCTCGGCCGATCCCCTCCTCGTCGAGGATGTCGCCGAACGAGTCGCCCCGCGTGCCGACGATGGGCAGCCCGGTCCAGAGGTAGTCGAGGATCCGGGTCCGGAAGGAGAACTCGGTCTCCACGTGGTCGAAATGGGTGGAGACGCCCACATCGGCATCGAGGAGATGGTCGGCGCGCTCGGCGTACGGGACCCAGCCCGAGTTGAAGAAGACATGCTTCCCCACGAGTCCGAGCCGTTCCGCGAGCTGTTGCGTCTCCCAGGCGATGCGCATCTCGGGCACACCCGGGTTGGGGTGCTTGAGCCCCATGAAGTAGAGCCGTACGTCGGGGTGTCGCGTCGAGAGCCGGTCGATGGCGTGGACGAGGGACAGGGGGTCGAACCAGTTGTAGATGCCGCCGCCCCAGATGACGACCTTGTCGTCCATGCCGATCCCCGGGACGACGCCCCGGATGCCGTGCGTGCGCTGTACGGGCGGCTCGTCCTGCAGCCCGAAGGGGACGACGTCGACCAGGTGGCCCAGCTCGGAGTCACCTCCGGCCGTGAGCGCGTTCACGCGGCCCAGGACGGCCAGCTGACCGATCCAGAAGTCCCGCTGCTTGTCCGAGGCGCACAGCAGGTAGTCGGCACGGGACAGCTGCTTGTTGAGGACGTTCGTCACGTCGCTGATCGCGCCGCGCCGCCCGTGCTCCCCCAGGTCCTTGGCCTGCTCGAGCTGCTCCAGGTGCATCGGGTCGTACACATCGGCGACGATGATCTTGTCCGACGCGACGAGCCACCAGGCGGCCTCCAGCAGGAAGCCTTGGAAGACGATCACGTCCGCCCAGTCGGTGTGGGGGATGATGTCCTCCCCCTCGGCCTGGTAGATCTCGAACCGCTCGTGGGCCACGCCGTCGACGCCGTTCGTCGACAGCAGACGAACCGGATGCGTCGCCGAGAGGGCGACTGACATCTCCCACGCCCGGATCGCGGGCCCGGCGAGGCGCCCGGACAGCGGCTCCCCGGTCACGACCAGGATCCGCGCGGCCGGCGAGAAGGTCCGTTCGAGGTCCAGTGCCGACACGATGTCGGCGTGGGCGGTCAGGTAGCGCGGCAACGGGTAGGCGGGCTCGATGGCGTTCCTGAACAGCGTGAAGAGCTCGGCGTCGGTACGCCGTCTGCCGGCCTGCACCTCCCGGCGCGTCTCCCAGACCGACCCGAGCACGCAGCTCAGGTGGTCGATGCCGTAGGTGCCGGTGAGGGCGAGCTTGGGCAGCTCGACGGTTCCGGACAGGTGAGTGTCACCGAGGTCCTCCGGGTCGACGCCGCCCATCTCGGCGGTACGGCGGACGCTGAGGGCGAGCGCGGCGGGCAGGACGTGGGCCAGCGTCTCGTCGCTGTAGTTCTTCACCATCGCCATCAGCGCGTTGCGCTCCAGGAGGTACGTCTCCCGGTAGCTGCCGAACTTGCGCATCGTCACGTGGTGCTTGTGGTACGCCACGGACTCCGGCACGTACCGGACGCGGTGCCCCAGCAGGTTCAGGCGCCAGCCCAGGTCGACATCCTCGTAGAACATGAAGAAGCGCTCGTCGAAGCCGCCCACCTCGCGGAACGCCTCGGCGGTGACGAACAGGGCCGCCCCGGTGCCGAAGAGCACGTCGCGGGCGAGCTCGTACGAGCCGTCGTCCGGCCGCTCCGCCTCACGCTTGTAGCCCATGCCGAACCACGTCAGCGACCCGTCGACATAGTCGACGAGCTCACCGCTCCAGTCGAGCACCTTGGACGCGACGGAGACGACCTCAGGGTCCGCACGCATCGCCTCCACGGCAGCCGAGATCCAGGTGCGTCCCGGTTTGGCGTCGTTGTTGATGAAGGCGACGTACTGGCCGGTGGCGTGGTCCACGCCGACGTTGCAGCCGCCCGCGAACCCGAGGTTCCCTCCCGACTCGACCACTTTCGCCCGGGGGCAGGCGGCGGCGATCCGTTGCGCCTCGCCGTCGCCGGAGTCGTTGTCCACGACGATGAGCTCGAGGTTCTCCGCCGGCCAGTCCACGTCGTCGAACGCCTCGAGACAGACGATCGTGTCGTCCGCGCCGTGGAAGTTGACGAGGATGACCGAGACGACGCCGTCGCGCACGGCGTGGGGGCCGGGTGTGAGGTGCTTGCTGGCGAGGTCCGTCATCAGCGCACTCCTCCGGTGGTCAGCCTCTTGCGGCGACGTAGCCGCGCGGCGACGCGCCTGCCCAGCTCGCGCGGACCGCCCTGCCTGAGGTACTTGAGCGCGAGCTGCAGGTCCCCCTGCTTCCCCGGCCGGACGAGCGGCGGGAGGCGGACGTCGGCGGCACGGACGGGACGCCGGCAGAAGTCGACCAGGGCCGCACCGTCCGGGTCGGTACATACGAGGGACAGCAGCGACGGGTCCTCGTCGTACACCGCGGCGTTCACCCGCATCTGGCCCGCGAGCGCCCCGAGCAGGAGGTCTCGCTGACGCGGGTCGGCGGC